>NZ_ALPM01000021.1:89297-141017 GCF_000294595.1 Arthrobacter sp. TB 23
CCCGCCAATCCGACGCGTGAACCTCATCGAGCGCGGGGTCGCCCGGCGGGAGCCCCCGCGCAGGAATGACAGAATGGACCAGTGAGTTTCTTAGCTGAACCCCCGGCAGCCGAACGGCGGGTCGAGGTCGATCTGGACGCAGTGCGTCACAATGTCAGGCACATCGCCGACGTCGTCAGCCCGGCCCGCGTCATGGCGGTAGTGAAAGCCGACGGCTACGGGCACGGCGCCCGGCAGGTGGCTCGTGCCGCCCTGGAATCCGGTGCCGCCTGGTTGGGCGTCGCCCACATCTCGGAGGCGCTGGACCTGCGTGAAGCAGGCATCGAAGCACCCATCCTCGCCTGGCTGCACACCGTCGAATCCGATTTCGGGGCGGCCATCAGAAACGGTATCGACATTGGTGTCTCCGGATGGGAACTCGACCACGTAGTGGCAGCGGCCCGGCGCCAGCAACTGCCCGCGCGGATCCAGCTGAAAATCGACACCGGGCTGGGACGCAACGGCTGCCCACCGGAACTGTGGGACAAGCTGATCGGCCGGGCGCTGGAGCAGCAGGAGGCGGGGCTCCTCCGGGTGGTCGGGGTCTTCTCCCACCTGGCAGTCGCCGACGAACCGGACCGCCACGAAACGGACGACCAGGTCCGCCGCTTCCGTGCGGCGGTTGCGGTGGCCGAGGACGCCGGCGTCGACGTCGAACTCCGCCACCTCGCCAACACCCCCGGCGCACTGTCCCGCCCAGACACGCACTTCGACCTGGTGCGGGTGGGGCTCGGCATCTATGGGCTCTCACCGTTCCGCAGCCAGAGTTCGCAGGGGCTGGGCCTGCGCCCCGCAATGCGATTCGTCACCTCGGTGGCCAACTGCAAGGAAGTACCCGCCGGGCAGGGGGTCTCCTACGGCCTCAGCTACCGCACCACCCAACCCACAACGCTAGCGCTGATCCCGGTGGGCTACGCCGACGGCGTCCCCCGGGTCGCCACCGGTGCACCGGTGCTGGTGGATGGGCGCCAGTACCCGGTGGTGGGCCGGATCGCCATGGACCAGCTGGTCATCGACCTGCAGACCACCGGAATTGCCGGCACCGGGCGAAGCCCGCTGGGCCACCCGGCGGTGCTGTTTGGCGGCGGCGCCGACGAACCGTCGGCCGACGCTTGGGCTGACGCCAGCGGCTCGATCAACTACGAGATAGTGACGCGGATCAGTGGCCGCGTCCCCCGCACCTACCTCAACGACACGAGCGCCGATGCAGACCAGTAGCGGGCACAGCGGACCGGCGTGGTCCCGGAGTTTCACCGTGCACTCGGCCGCCGGACTGCAGCGGTTCGCCGCGGCGCTCGGCGGCGACCTGGCGGCCGGTGACCTGCTGATCCTCACCGGCGGACTCGGTGCCGGGAAGACCACCTTCACCCAGGGGCTGGGCGTTGGCCTTGGCGTCCGGCCGGGGATCATTTCCCCCACCTTCGTCCTCGTCCGCGTGCACCCACCGCTGGCCAGCGGGCCGGCGCTCGTACACGCCGACGCCTACCGGCTGGAATCCGCCGCTGACATCGATGACCTCGACCTGGAATCGACCATGGATACCAGCGTGACAGTCGTCGAGTGGGGAGCCGGGCGGGTGGAGCATCTGGCCGAGAGCCACCTCGAGATTCATCTTGACCGGCCCGCGATGGCCGGCGCCTCCGCTGACCCCGATGACGACGACGAGCCTCGACGGGTCCTCATCGAGGGGTACGGTCAGCGCTGGGCGAATACGCCGTCTGCCGTCGGCTCCCTCGATTAGGCTGGCAGGATGCTGATTTTGTCCCTCGATACCTCCGCCGCGGCGAGTGCAGCCCTGGTGCTGGACGGCGTCGTGACCGGGGCTTTCGCGACCGAAGACACGAGGAGCCACGCGGAGGTGCTCGCCCCCGCAGTCGCCGATCTGCTGGCCGAAGCGGGTATCACCGGAACGGATCTGACGGCGATAGTGGTGGGCGTTGGACCGGGACCTTTCACCGGGCTGCGGGCCGGGTTGGCTACCGCCAGGACTCTCGCCTACGTCTGGGACGTGCCGCTGCACGGAGTGATGAGTCTCGACTCCATCGCCGAGGACGCTGCAGCGCATGCCGGGACCGGCGAGTTCCTGGTCGCCACGGATGCCCGGCGGAAAGAGGTCTATTGGGCCCGGTACCGGGCCGAGGACGGCGTCCCCGGGTTGCTGGAGGGGCCGCACGTGGGCGCGCCGTCGTCGCTCCCTACCCTCCCGACCTATGGCAAAGGCGCGGGCCTCTACCCCCACGTCCTGGCAGGAGTCGCAGGCTTTACCGAACTACACCCCTCGGCCGCGGCGTTGGGGCGGTCCGCCTCCCGGCGGCTCTCCGCTGGGCTGGCGTTGTTGGATACCGCTCCGCTGTACCTGCGGGAGTCCGATGCGCGGGTCCCCGGCCCCCGGAAGCGGGCGACCGGATGAGCTTCTCGTTGCGCGATTTGCTGCTGCAGGACGTTCCGGCTGTCGCACGCCTGGAGTTGGAACTGTTCCCTACTGACGCCTGGCCGCTGGAGATGTTCCTGGATGAGGTGTCCCAGACCGAAACACGCCGCTACCTGGTCGCCGAGATCGAGGGCCGCATGGTCGGCTATGCGGGAGTCATGTGTGTGGCGGCGACCGCCGACATCCAGACGATCGGCGTGCTGCCCGGTTATGAGGGGCAGGGAATCGGGACCGCGATGCTGAACGAGCTGCTGGCCGAGGCACGACACCGCGGCGCCACCGAAGTGCTCCTGGAAGTCCGGGCTGACAACCCCCGGGCGCAGAAACTCTATACGCTGACCGGGTTTGAGCATATTCATACCCGGCGAAAATACTACCGCAACGGCGTCGACGCCTGGGTGATGAGGCTGATCCTGTGAACCGTGACAATCCGCTGGTCCTCGGCATCGAATCCTCCTGCGACGAGACCGGCGTCGGGCTGGTCCGTGGCACGCAACTGCTCACCAATACGGTGTCCTCCTCAATGGATGAACACGTCCGGTTTGGGGGAGTGATCCCCGAGATCGCCTCCCGGGCGCACCTTGACGCCTTCGTTCCCACCCTGCGCCAGGCGCTCGCCGAGGCTGACGTCTCACTGGCGGAAATCGACGCTATCGCTGTGACATCGGGGCCCGGGCTGTCGGGTGCGCTGATGGTGGGTGTTTCGGCGGCGAAAGCCCTGGCGCTCGCGACCGGCAAACCGCTATTCGCCGTGAACCACCTGGTGGCCCACGTGGGTGTGGGCGTGCTGGATTCGGCGTTCCCGGACGGCCTCCCCCCGAATCTCGGTGCCCTGCTGGTGTCGGGTGGTCACACGGAGATACTGCGGGTCAACAACCTGGCCTTCGACGTCGAGCTGCTCGGGTCCACCATCGACGACGCCGCCGGTGAAGCCTATGACAAGGTGGCCCGCATTCTCGGGCTCGGATACCCGGGTGGCCCGGCAATAGACCGGATCGCCGCCGACGGTAACCCGAAGGCGATTCGGTTTCCCCGTGGGCTCACCCAGCCCAAGTACCTCGGAACGGCGGAACAGCCCGGAGAACACCGGTACGACTTTTCGTTTAGCGGCCTGAAGACCGCCGTCGCCCGCTGCGTGGAACAATACGAGGCAGACGGCGTCGACCTCCCCGTTGCCGACATCGCGGCGTCCTTCCAGGAGGCGGTGGTCGACGTGATCACCTCCAAGGCCGTGCTGGCCTGCCGTGAACACGGGATCACCAGTCTGCTGCTCGGCGGCGGGGTGGCCGCCAACTCGCGGTTGCGGACGCTGACCGCCCAGCGTTGCGCGGCCGCCGGGATCACCCTGACGGTGCCGCCGCTGTCCCTGTGCACCGATAACGGTGCAATGGTGGCGGCCCTCGGGGCGCAGATCGTGATGAATGGTGGGGAGCCCACGGGATTGCGCTTCGCCACCGATTCCTCGCTCCCGGTGACCAGCGTCTTCGCCTGACCCCACCACCACCAACTGATCCGGGGTTTTGGGGGCAGCGGAGTGGGGGCTATTCGCGAAGCTGGGCCACCATGTCGAGGACGACGGCGCTGAGGTCGCCGTCGTGCTCGGCGGCGACCCGACGCTGTCGCTGATAGCCAGCACCGCGGGCCAGGATCTTCTCCACATCACCGAGCTCCTCGACGCAGCCCAGTTTCTTCGCGACCGGCTGCAGCCGCTCCAGCACCTCGACGAGGTGCTCGGTGACCAGCTGCTCCTTGCCCTGGGCGTCCAGGATAATGATGGCTTCCATCCCATAGCGGGCGGCACGCCACTTGTTCTCCTGCACATGCCAGGGCGGCATGGTGGGGATGGTTCCGCCGTTGTCCAGGGTGGTGGAGAATTCGTCGACGAGGCACTGGGTCAGCGCAGCAACTGCTCCCACGTCCTGGAGGGTTGAGAGTCCGTCGCAGACCCGCATTTCGATGGTGCCCAGGTTCGCGACCGGTCGAATATCCCACCGGATCTCGTTCACGGAGTCGATCACCCCGGTGGTGAACATGTCCTGCACATAGGACTCGTACTCCGTCCAGGAGGGGAACTGGAACGGCAATCCAGCGGTGGGTAGCTGTTGGAACATCAGGGCACGCTGCGACGCGTACCCCGTATCATCGCCACCCCAGAACGGCGACGACGCCGACAGCGCCTGGAAATGCGGCACATAGTTCACCAGGCCGTCCAGGATCGGCATCGCCTTGTCCCGGCGGTCCAGCCCCACATGCACGTGGACACCGTAGATGACCATCTGCTGGCCCCACCACTGGGTGCGATCGATCAGTTTGAAGTAGCGCTCCTTATCGGTCACCGGCTGGGACCGTGGCACGCTGAAAGGGTGCGAGCCGGCGGAGAACAGCTCAACGCCCATCGGGTCGGTGACCTCGCGGACCGCTGCCAGGGAGCGGGAAAGATCAGCTTTCGCCTCGGCCACCGTGTGGCAGATGCCGGTCACCAGCTCCACCGTGTTCAGCAGCAACTCCTGCTTGATATGGGGGTGCTCCTCATCCTCCTGCAACTCGGGATGGTTGGCCGCGACTCCCCGCAGGACCTGATTGGCAACCGAGACCAGATCGCCGTTGTAGCGGTCCACCAGGGCGAGTTCCCACTCCACGCCGAGCGTTGACTGGGCTGATTGCGCAAATTCGATCTTCATGTAGCTGGCTCCTGACCGGTACCGGACTGCTGGAAAATTCTGCCTCGGTATCGCGTCATCCGCGGAAGAGAACTGTCCCAATATTAGAGCAGGAGTAGCATCGATACAGTGAAACGCGCAGCCCGCCGGGCGAACACTGGGATTCCGCCACGTCCTCGGGGCTTAGGCCAGACAGGATTAGCGGTTCTCACGCTCCTGCTCGTGGCCGGGTGCACCCCCGCGGGCAACGGCGCCGGGTCGCCCTCCCCCGCGAGTCCGCCCACGTCGTCGTCCCCGAAACCGACGGCACCCAGCAACCCCGTGTTGCCGTGGGGCCCGAGCACCGCGAATTACGACGACGCCGTTGCCGCCGTCGCTGCGATGAGCACCGAGGAGCGGGCGGGGCAGGTGATGGTGGGCTTCTACGCTGGCACCGATCCGACCGGACAGCAACAGGCCATCCGCGACCTGCACCTCGCGGGCAGCATCATTATGGGAGACAACGTTCCACTGGCCGGTGACGGGACAGTCGATGCGGACGCGATGGCAGCAGTCACGTCCGGCCTGGCCGAAGCCGTCGCTGCTGACGGCCGGACCTGGCCCGCCGTCATCTCCGTGGATCAGGAAGGCGGGCAGGTTGCCCGCCTCGGCGCACCCTTGACCGGCTGGCCAACTCCTATGACCTACGGTGCCGCCGGGGATCCGGCGCTGGTGGCAACCTCAATGACAGCCATGAACTCCGAACTCGCGGGTCTTGGGTTCACCATGAACCACGCCCCGTCAGTGGATGTCACCACCGGGGCCAGTGACCCCACCATCGGTGCCCGCGCCTACTCGGCTGACCCGGCCCTGGTCGGCGACCTTGGTTCGGCAGCCGTCACCGGAATACTGGAGTCGGGTGTGCTGCCCAGCGTGAAGCACTTCCCCGGGCACGGGTCGGTACCCGCCGATTCACATCTTGAGTTGCCGGTGCAGACCGCCTCCCTTGAGGAGCTTGAGACCCGCGACTGGGTGCCGTTCAAAGCCGCGGCGGACTCGGGAGCGCCGGTGATGATGATGGGCCATATCGCCGTTGACGCCGTGGACCCGGGCGTGCCGTCGTCGGTCTCGGCGCCGAACTATGCAGCGCTGCGCGGGCTCGGTTTCGACGGAGTGATAGTCACCGACGCCCTGAACATGGCAGCCGTTGAAGAGTTATACCCGGGCGGGCAGTCGGCTCCCCGTGCGCTAGCCGCCGGCGCGGACCTGCTCCTGATGCCCACCGACCCGTACGCCGCACACGCGGCAATTGTTGCCGCCGTCGACGACGGCAGCCTCCCCGACGAACGCCTGGCCGAGGCCGCGACCCGTGTGGTCTCGCTGATGCTGTGGCAGGCGGAGTTGGCGGCCGAAGCCGACCCGGCCGAACCAGGGGAGCAGGCGGAGGCGAGCGGTGTGGCGTCGGCCGCTGCAATCACCGTGCTCACCGGCCAGTGCGGCGGGGACCTCTTGAACGGTACGGCTTCGGTCGTCGGTGGTACTGAAGCCGACGCCCAACGGTTTACCGAGGCTGCTGAGGCGGCGGGGGTTACCGTGGGCCCCGGCGGCACCACAGTTTCATTGGTCGGTGCTGGCGGGACCGGTGCAGCGCCGGCCGACGTGGCCGTCGCGCTGGATGCCCCCTGGTGGCTGGAAGCGGTTGACGCTCCCGTGGAGATTGCTGGGTACGGAAACACGCCGGGCGCGTTCGCCGCCGTGCTCGCTGTCCTGACCGGGGCCGCTCCAGCGCCGGGACAACTTCCGGTCGACGCTGCCGGGTACGACGCCGGAACCGGCTGCTAACCGGCTGTTAACCGGCTAACCGGTGACCCGGTCGGGAGGACGAGCTGGCAGCGGTGTGTGTGACCGGGCGCAGCGGGTTACTGACCCGGACGGGTGCATTGCGGTGAATGAACAGCGGACCCGGATCGGCATCAACTACTCATGCAAATCCGGGTCCGTCACAACGCCGCCGCGCTAACGGCCGGGTAGGGAGGCTACTGCTATTCCTGGACCGGGATGGACTGCGCTTTCAGTGCATCGACGGTCTGCTGCTGGCCTTCACTGAGCGCATCCAGCAGTGTGCCGGAGCCGCCAATCGCTGCACCGAAACCGTCGGAGACGTCAGTGTAGGTCTGGGTCATGGTCGGGCCCCAGGTGAAGTTGGGGTCAACGTTCGCTGAGGCTTCGGCGAAGACATCATAGATCTGCTGTCCGTCGTAGAATTCGACGCCGCCAGCGAAGGCCTCAAGCTCGGTCGCAGACTTTGCTGCTGGGTACAGCCCGCCGAGTTCGTTGGCCAGGGCCAGGGCTTCAGGGTCGGTGTTGAGCCACAAGGCGAACTGCGCTGCCTCGGCCGGGTGCTCTGAGCCCTTCAGCACAGCGGTGGAGGAGCCACCCCAGTTGCCGGCAGTTTCTCCGCCTGCTTCCCACTGCGGCATGGGGGCAACGGCCCACTTGCCTGCTGTGTCGGGTGCGCCGTCGGACAGGGTGGTTGCACCCCACACGGCCGAAACCCAGGTCCACTGCTGGCCCTCGTTGAACGATGCGTTCCACTCGTCCGAGAAGGACGGGAGGGTGGACACGAGGTCCTCCGACAGCAGGTCCTGCCAGTAGGTCGCAACTTCCTCGGACTCGGGCCCGGTCAGATTAACGTCCCAGCTCTCGCCGTCGTTGGCGAACCACTGGCCGCCGTTCTGCCAGACCATGCCAGCGAACCAGTTGACGTCAGTCTTGGGGAAGTTGGTGATGTAGGCGCCCTCCGCCTTGATCTGCTCGGCGGCAACGGCATATTCCTCCCAGGTGGTGGGAACCTCGATGCCGGCCTCCTCGAAGAGATCGGCGCGGTAGTACATGGCCATGGGGCCGCTGTCCTGCGGGATGGCGTAGACCGAGCCCTCCTCGCCGAAGGTCGTCTGTCCCCACGTCCAATCGACGAACTGGTCGGCGGCCTCCGTGACGCCAGCGCACTCGGCGATGTTTTCCAGCCCGTCCTGGACACGGAAGTTCGGCAGTGCGTCGTACTCGATCTGGCCGAGGTCGGGTGCGTTGCCAGCCTGAATCTGATTGAAGAAGTTCTGGTAGGTACCGGAGTTGCCGTTGGGTCCGGTCTGCACGGTGACCTGGATGTCCGGGTTCTCCTCGTTCCACAGTTCAACTACCTGGTCCATCCCTGGAACCCAGGTGGTGAAGTTCAGCTCGACTGGCCCCTCGGAGGCCTCGCAGGGTGCCGCTTCGGCCCCTCCGCCCGAGCTGTCCCCGCCGGCTGAACAACCGGTGAGAGCCAGCGCAGAGATGGCAAAGGCCGCGGTGACTTTTCCGTAATGCGCGCGCATTGTTTTTCCTATCGGTGGTAGTTCAGTGCAGGAGCGGATGTCCCTGCACCAGGTGGTGCTGATTGTGAAAATCTGTGTGCTATTTGACGCCGCCGGCGCCGAGCCCGCTGCTCCAGAAGCGTTGTAGTGCGAGGAACGCGATGATCAGCGGGACAATCGAGACGAGAGCTCCGACAAGCACCAGGGACCGCAGTTCGGGGATCTGGCTGATCTGGCTGTTCCACGCGTAGAGGCCCAGGGTGACCGGGAAGAGTACCTGATCGCGGAGCATGATGAGAGGAAGGAAGAAGTTGTTCCAGATCGCCACGAACTGGAAGAGGAAAATCGTGACCAGCGCGGGAGCCATCAGGCGGGTGGAGACCGTGAAGAAGGTCCGGACCTCCCCCGATCCGTCCAGTCGCGCTGCCTCGAGCAACTCCCCGGGGACGCTGGCCGCCGCGTAGATCCGGGCCAGGTAGACGCCAAACGGGCTGACCAGGCTCGGCAGGAACACCGCCCACATGGTGTTTGTCAGATTGGCCTGGCTGAAGATCAGGAAGAGCGGCAAAGCCAGCGCTGTCGCGGGAACAAGGACACCGCTGAGCACGATGTTGAAGATCGCCTCGCGTCCCTTGAACTCGTATTTAGCGAGCGCGTACCCGCACATCGCGGCAATGACGGTGCCGAGCAGGGCCCCGATCCCCGCGTAGATGGCCGAGTTCAGGAGCCACCGGCCGAACAGTCCGTCGTTGTAGGTGAATAGCCGTCCCAGGTTGTTGAAGAAGGTTCCGAACGAATTCGCCGTGAACCACAGCGGCGCCGTCGACGTGATTTCGCCACCGGTTTTCGTTGAGGTGGTGAGGAGCCACCAGATGGGGGTCAGAAAGTAGAGCGTGAAAACACCCATGATGAGCATCGCGGCGCTGCGCGACATGATGCTCTGGCGGGGTCCACGCGCGGTGTCTTCCCGGGGCGGTCTGGGTCCTCCACCGCGTGGGCGTTTGGAGGCCGTGGCTGGGGCTGCGGTCACTGGGTAACCTTCCGCTGGGTCGACTTCAGGAAGACGAAGGAGAGGATGAACGTGGCGAGTGCGAGGACCACCGAGAACGCCGCGGCCAGATTGTAGTTTGGAACCGACGCGGTGGTGTAGACCGCGAGGTTGGGCGTGAACGTGCTGTTGATCGCCGAGCTGAAGCTACGCAGGGTCTGCGGTTCGGCGAGCAGCTGCAGGGTGCCGATGATCGAAAAGACCGCCGTCAGGATGATCGCCGGGATCACCAGGGGGATCTTGATGCGCCACGCGATCTGGATGTTGCTCGCCCCGTCGAGCCTCGCGGCCTCGTAGATTTCGGTGGGGATCGCCAGCAGCGACGCATAGATGATGAGCATGTTGTACCCGACATACACCCAGGTCACGATGTTGGCTATGGCCCAGAGCACGAGGTTCGCCGACAGGAAGTCGACGTTCGATGTCACCGCGCCGAACGGTGAGAGCGACGGCGAGTAGAGGAACCCCCACATGATGGCGGCGATTACTCCCGGGACGGCGTAGGGGGCGAAGAACGCCAGGCGGAAGAACTTTTTCCCCTTCAGCAGCGGTGAATCCAGCAGCAGGGCGAACAGGAGCGCCAGCCCCAGCATGATGGGCACCTGTACAGCGCCGAACACCATCACCCGGCCCACCGAAGCCCAGAACGCGCCGTCCTGGAAGACCTGCTCGTACTGCACAAAGCCGCCGAAGACCTGGCGGGGTGCGCCGAATGTCCCTTCGCGCTCGACGGTGAGCAGCGACTGCACAATCGCGTAGACGATCGGAATTGCGTAGAAGGCGAGGAACAGGAGCCCGAACGGCGCGATGAACAGGGCGACGGCGCGGCGCTGCGCTCCCGACGAACGGTTTTTCCTCACGACCGGAGGGGCCTTTGGCGCCCCGACCGGAGGGTTAGTGACTGTCATGGCCTGCATCCTTTCGGCCCTGAGCCAGGCCGTGGGCGTCGGGGATTTCTGGGGTGGTACGAACCACGCGCACTGCGCCGGCGGGAACGACGACGACGCCGGACACGGCCTCGTCAGTCAACAGTTCCAGGCCGCTGACCCGGTGTTTGCGGTCCTCGGTGGTGTGGTTGAGCAGGAAAACGTACTCATGGCCGTTACCGCGCCGCGTGATCGACTCGAGCCCTGACTGCACCTCGGGCAGTGTCACGCCGGCGGTCACCGCGGCACGCAGCAGCAGGTCCTTCAAGACGCCACGGTCCAGTACCGTCGCGGCATACCAGGCCTCACCGGCCCCATAGTGGTTGCGGGTCACTGCTGGGGTGCCCACGTGGGTGCCGGTGGCATAACTCAGGATGGCTTCGGCTCTCGTGAGTTGGAGCGCTTCGGACCAGAGAGAGGCGGGGGACCCGTTGTCGAGGGTGAGCGGATGCGCCGGATCGAGAGGGAAGAACTCCTCCGTGCGGATACCCAGCAGGTCCCTGAAAGCTCCGGGGTACCCGCCGGGGCGCACTCTTTCGTTCTCGTCAACGATTCCGCTGAAGAAGCTGATGAAGGCGGACCCGCCGTCGTCGACGAAATCCCTGATGACCGCGGCATGCTCGTCCCGGATCAGATACAGGTTCGGGACCACCACCAGCTTGTAGCGGGAGAGCGGAGCGCCGGGGGCGACGACGTCGACAGTGAGTCCGGCTTCCCACAGCGCAGTGTAGGCAGCGTGGACCTGGCCGATGTAGCTGACGTCACCCGACGGGTGCGACTCCTGGTCGTGGGCCCACCATGCCTCCCAGCTGAAGACGAGCGCCACCTCGGCGTGCACCGTGGTTCCGCCCAGCTCGCGCAGCTTTCGGAGGGCTGCGCCGAGGCCGACGACGTCGCGCCAGGTCTGCGACTCGGTGCCGGCGTGGGGGAGCATGGCGGAGTGGAATTTCTCGCTGCCCTGCAGAGACGCGCGCCACTGGAAGAAGCAGAGGCCATCGGCGCCACGTGCCAGGTGGCCGAGTGAGTTGCGGACCATCTCCCCGGGCCCCTTGGCAATGTTGCGGGGTTGCCAGTTCACGGCGCCGGTGGAATGTTCCATCAGCAGCCACGGCTTGCCCTGGGCGAGTCCACGGGTGGTGTCGGCGGCGAACGCCAGTTCAACCAGGGGCGCGTCGAGCCGGTGGTCGAGGTAATGGTCGTTGGCGATGACGTCCATCTCAGGGGCCCAGGTCCAGTAATCCTGGTTACGGATGTGGGCGGCGACCATGAAGTTGGTGGTGATGGGGATGGAACTGTGGTTCCGGATCACTGCGGCTTCAGCCTGGTAGTAGTCAAGCAGTGCGTCGGAACTGAAGCGTTGGAAATCGAGTTCCTGGGTGGGGTTCAGAGCCGAAATGGTGGCCCGCGGGGGGAGGATCTGTGCCCAGTCCGAGTAGCGCTGGCTCCAGAAGGAGGTGCCCCAGGCCCGGTTGAGCTCGTCAACGGTGGTGTAGCGGTGGTGCAGCCAGGTGCGGAATGCGGCGGCTGAGACGTCGCAGTAACACAGCGCGTTGTGGCAGCCCAGTTCATTGGAGACGTGCCATACGGTGACCGCGGGGTGGTTGCCGTATCGTTGCGCCACCCGCTCCACCAGCCGGAGTGCGCGCTCGCGGAATATCGGGGAGCTGGGGCACCACGCCTGGCGTCCGCCGGGCCACCGCCGGGTGCCGTCGGCCATTTGCGGAAGGATTTCCGGGTGCAGGGCGGTCAGCCAGGGGGGAGGGGAGGAGGTGCCGGTCCCGAGGTTCACCGAAATACCGTTGGCATGCAACAGCGCAATGACCTCGTCCAGCCGGTCAAACGTCACGACGCCGTCGGCGGGTTCCAGCTCAGCCCAGCCGAAGATGTTGATGGCCGCGAGGTTGACACCCGCCTCCTTCATCAACCGGATGTCCTCGGGCCACACGGCGGGATCCCATTGCTCAGGGTTGTAGTCGCAGCCGTAGACCAGGTCTCCGTTGCCGGAGAGATCTGTGACAGTGGTGGTGCTCGAATTCAACCCGGCTCCTCGTCGTCGATAGTGGACGTTCAGTTCGAGGGCGGCCGGTGAAGCGGATGCGTTCTGTGAACGCTCCCAGAATCGGGCTAATGAACTCGCCTTCGAGGTCTTCTGTGAACGTTCCCAGAGTAAGGCACGTCACATTTGCTTGTCAACGAAATCATTTGGCCGCGGGTGCGATGCGAGCCTGGGGCAGGCCACGGCCGCAGGCAGCGGCTCGGCTAAGGTACAGGTATGGAGTCAACGCGCACGCGCATCCGCAGGGCAACCATCAATGATGTTGCGTCGGCTGCCGGGCTGTCCCGTGGGACGGTGTCGCGGGTTGTCAACGGGGAACGCTATGTGTCCGAGGATGCGAAACTGGCCGTGGAAGAAGCGATCCTGCGGGTCGGATATGTGCGTAACTCGGTGGCCAGGAATCTGGTCCGGCAGGAGTCCGGGGCCATCGGACTAATCATTCACGAACCTCACTCGCTGTTGTTTGAAGACCCCAACATCGGGTCGATTCTGCTGGGCGCCAACGCGGTATTGTCAGCCGCGGACTACCAGCTGGTGTCGCTCATCATCGACTCCGAACGCGATAGCCGCAGGGTTGCCGACTATCTTCAGGGTGGCTTGGTGGACGGCGCGGTGATCGTGTCCGCGCGGGCGTCCGATCCGATTGCCTTGGCGGTCAAGAATCTCGGTGTGCCTGCGGCCTTCGTCGGCCACCCACCGGGGATCCCGGATATTCCGTATGTTGCTATCGATAACGCAGCGGCAGCCGAAGCCATCACCGCCCGACTGTTGGGCACTGGACGTACCCGGGTGGCCATGATCGCGTGCGCGCTTGACCGTGACTCCGGCCAGGACCGGCTGGCCGGGTTCAAGGCCGCGATGGGGGATTTGTTTGATCCAGGGCTGGTGGTGGAGTACCCGCTGTACACGTATGGGTTTGGGCTGGAGGGAATGCAGGAGTTGCTCAGGCGTCGCCCCGACCTCGACGGCGTCTTCGCGGCATCCGATGCTGTGGCCGCCGGGGCGATGACGGCCCTGCAGGAAAGTGGCCGTCAGGTCCCGGAGGACGTGGGGATTGTCGGGTTCGACGACAGTAGCTGGGCGCTGCGGTGCCGGCCACAGCTGTCAACGGTCAGGCAACCGGCGGATCTGCTGGGTAAACGGGCGGCGGAACTGGTGCTGGCCCAGATCAGAGGGTTGCCGAGCCCAGCGGAAGTGCTGGAGACGTCAGTGATGTGGCGGGGATCGGCCTAGGCAGCCGGGCGTTACCCCCGCAGCCGTCGTCGGGCCTGTCTGATTGCCTCGGTACACTGGCGGATCCCGCCAGCGCAGTAATATATGTCTTCCCGATAGCGCCGCCGCACCCAGCGCAGCAGCCGGTCCGTCAGACTGACCTGAGTGCGCGCATCGCTGGGATTGGTCATCAGCCACCGGCTGTCGAGAAAACCCGGCAGGCAGTAGATCAGATCGTGGGCGTCGAACAGCCGCAGGAAGGCACCGTTCGGTTGAAACTCACGTTCGGCAGCGAGAATGATTCCGGATTCCGGCCCTAGCAGCACCGTAGCGTCCACTGACTCAAGGTAATGGCACAGGTGGGCCATCACCCGGTAGTACCGCGCGCCGACGACATGACTGCGGCCCGCACTTTCGTCCGCCAGGAACGAACGCAGAATGACATCTATCCGTGGGGTTTTTGCTTCCATGAGCAGACTCTTCCACCCGCCACCGACACTTTCCGGCGACGACGACGCCGACGCCGACGACGGCGAGTGGCTACGCGGGAGCAGCTGACGCCGTCAGGCGGTGACGGGCTCGACGACGATCGCCACCCGATCCTCACCGATCCGGGTGAGGACCAGCGTGGCCTTCTTTTTCCCGGCGGATTTACGGGCCTTCCCCGACCCGGCGAGGAGCTGCTTGCGAAGTTCTTCGGGGGTCACCGAGGTGCCGCGTTTCTTGATGTCCAGCACGCCGATGCCGTTCTCACGGACCCACGTCCGGAGGGCCTTGACGTTATACGGCATCACGCTCAACACCTTGTAGGCGCGGGCGAACGGAGTTTCCTGCAGGTTCGGGGCGCAGATGTACGCGATCCGCGGATCCAGCAGGTGGCCATCCAGTTGACGTGCGACGTCCGCCACCAGCCCGGCGCGGATCACCGCGCCGTCCGGCTCGTACAGGTACCCTTCGGGGGCGCCGATCGGCGGGCGGGTTCCGTCGTCGAAATCGGCTGCACTGGTGAGCTCCGCGGCACCGTGGGAGCTAATCACCAGCGCGGAACGGCGCACGTCGGGGCGCTTCAGGGAGTTGAACCAGAGTGACACCTCGGTGACGTCCCCATCGACGGACACCCACTGCGCCTCGCACCCGGCGGGCACCGCCTCGTGGGGGATGCCCGGGCCTAGCTTCACCCCGACTGGGGTCCCTTCGTCGGCGAGCCGCTCGACGAAGGACAGGGGAGGGGAAAATGCCTCCGGGTCAAAGATCCGGGTGGTGCCCGAGGTGCTGGTGGTGCGGCGGGCGGGGTCCAGCCAGACGCCGTCGTACCCGGTGAGGTCGAACGACTCCGCATCGCCACCCACCACAGTCGCATTGGGCCAGGGCATCAAGTTCATGGTTGCGGCGGCGGCGGTCGTCTCGTCGATCTCCACGGCAGTGACCCGGCGGTCCAGGCTGGCCAGGGCGATCGCGTCAGCACCAATCCCGCAGCCCAGGTCGGCGACCCGTTCGAGGCCAGCCGTGACAAAGCGTTCAGCATGATGGGCAGCCACACCGAGGCGGGTGGCCTGTTCCAGACCGGCGGCGGTGAACAGCATGCGGGCTGCGAACGGCCCAAACTTCGTTTCCGCCTTGGATCGCAACCGGGACTGGGTCAGAGCGGCCGAGATGACCACCGGGTCGTGCCCTGCCCGGCGCAGCGAGGTGCTCAGGCGCATCGTGTCGGCTTCGTTGTACGGAGCCAGGGAGTTCAACAGTTCCCAGCCCGCAGGGGTCAGGAGCGGCGCGATCAGGTCAGTCGCGGCGTCGGAGGCCATCTCAGTAGCCTCGGGCGTCCCCGGCATCGGTGCCGATGGTGCTCAGCGATATCTCGGGGGAATTCTTCTCGACCCGACGCAGCGCCCAGATGTCGTTGAACAGGGCCAGATACTCGCCGTCGGACCGGACCAGCACCTCTGTGCCACGGATAGCGCTGAGGGCTGCCTGCGCGTCGTGGGTGGTGAGCCGGGCCAGCGAATAGGGGAGCGGCTCCATTCGCATCGGTGCGCCGAAATCGTGCTCCATCCGGTCGGCCACCACCTCGAACTGCATCGGCCCGACGGCGGCCAGCACCGGTGCCTGATCGCCACGAAGATCCGAGCGCAGCACCTGAATGATTCCCTCATGGCCCAGCTGTTCAATCCCGCGCCGGAACTGCTTGAAGCGGCCGGCATCCTTGGATCTGGCCACCCGGAAGTGCTCGGGGCTGAACAGGGGAATCGGCGGAAACTCCACCGGCTCCTCGATATAGAGGCTGTCGCCCATCCGCAGCGCCGATGCATTGACGAGCCCGACGACGTCGCCCGGCCAGGCCTCGTCAATCACCTCTCGTTCACGGCCGAAGAGCTGCTGGGCGTACTTGGTGGCGAAGGTCTTGCCGGAGTTGGCGTGGGTGACCACCATGCCGCGTTCAAACACGCCGGAGCAGACCCTGATGAATGCGACGTGGTCGCGGTGCGCGCGGTTCATGCCGGCCTGGACCTTGAAGACAAATCCCGAGAAAGGAGCATCGACCGGACGGGGGTTGCCGTCGACGTCCTTGCGGGGACCGGCGGCTGGTGCCAGGTCGACCAGGGCGTCCAGGATGTGCTGGACGCCAAAGTTCAGAACTGCTGACGAGAACAACACCGGGGTGCCCGTACCGGCGTGGAAGCTTTCCAGATCGAACGGCTGGTTCGACTCGATGACCAGCGACGCTTCGTCGAGGGCGTCCGTCCAGGCGTCGCCCTCCTGTGCCAAGGCTTCGGCTGGGCTCAGGTGCTCTTCGACGGCAAGGGAAGCACCGGCGTTCTTGCGGGTGAAACGAACAAACTCGTCACGCTTGAGGTCCCACACGCCGCGGAAGTCGCCGGCGAAACCCACGGCCCAGGTCAGCGGCATCGGAATCAGCCCGGTGCGCTCGGTGATTTCGTCCATGAGTGCCAAAGCATCCAGCCCGGGTCGGTCCCATTTGTTGATCACCGTGATGATGGGAATGTTGCGTTGCCGACAGACCTCGAACAGCTTCATGGTCTGGGTCTCAAGGCCCTTTGCCGCGTCGATCAGCATGACCGCGCAGTCCACTGCGGCCAGCACCCGGTACGTGTCCTCAGAGAAGTCCGAGTGGCCGGGGGTGTCCAGCAGGTTGATGACCGTGTCCCGGTAGGAGAACTGCAGCGCCGTGGAGCTGATGGAAATGCCGCGGTCCTTCTCCATCTGCATCCAGTCGGATACAGTCTCCCGGCGGTTCTCCTTGCCGTTGGTGGCACCGGCCGTGCCGATCACGCGGGCGTGAAGGGCCAAGGCTTCGGTCAGGGTCGATTTGCCGGCATCGGGGTGAGAAATGACGGCGAATGTACGACGGCGGGACGCCTCCTGGGCGATGCCAGTGTGGCGCTGGGTGGAGGCCTGTACCTGCTGGGTCACGAAACTGCTTTCGAAAGTGGTGGGAATGCCATTGCTGGCCAGTTCCCCAGTCTACTGGGCGGAGTCTAACGGCGTCGAAGCGCGGTCGGAGCACGGATGCAGCACAGTTGCTCAGTGGCAGCCCGGACTCGCTGTGGTCGGGGGCTTGCTGCTGCGGCGGGGGCTCAACCAGTGGGTCCACGTGGCGGCCTTCGCTGCAGTAGTCGCTGGCCTGGCCGCTGCACCCCTGGAAACGAATCCCTGGGATAAACCGGTCGGAAACCGGGCTGCGCTGGCAGCGCAATCTGGCACTCGCCTTGACCGAGTGCTAACCAATGCATAAAGTCAGACTTGGCACTCTCACCATGAGGGTGCTAACTCCTTCAGGGAAGCGTGAGCCGGCACCGCGACGACGGTCAGCGCCATCCGAAGGCCTTAATTCCATTTGTCACCCAAGCGAAGGAGAGGTCCGCGTGCCGGTCTCTATTAAGCCTCTTGAGGATCGTATTGTTGTCCGCCCACTGGAAGCCGAGCAGACCACTGCCTCGGGTCTGGTAATCCCGGATACTGCCAAGGAAAAGCCCCAGGAGGGCGAAGTTGTTGCAGTAGGCCCAGGCCGCGTTGACGATAACGGAAACCGCGTGCCTGTAGATGTAGCCGAAGGCGACATTGTCATCTACTCGAAGTACGGCGGAACCGAAGTCAAGCACGCCGGCGCAGAGTACCTCGTACTCTCAGCCCGCGACGTTCTGGCGATCGTCGTTAAGTAGTTTTCACTCGAGAGAACCCCGGCCACACAGGCCGGGGTTCTCTCGTCGGTGCGTGAATACGTACCAAGAACCACCAGGTTTTTCACAAGCAGTATTTGCACAATGGAAGAGGAACACATCATGGCAAAGCAGTTGAAGTTTGACGACGCTGCACGCCGCGCACTGGAAGCGGGAGTCAACAAGTTGGCTGACACCGTCAAGGTGACGCTCGGCCCCCGCGGCCGCAACGTCGTGCTGGACAAGAAGTGGGGCGCCCCCACCATCACCAACGACGGCGTGACCATCGCCCGCGAAATCGAACTGGACGATCCGTTCGAGAACCTTGGTGCTCAGTTCGCCAAGGAAGTGGCCACCAAGACCAACGACATCGCCGGTGACGGCACCACCACCGCGACGGTGCTGGCACAGGCACTGGTCACCGAAGGCCTGCGGAATGTCGCAGCCGGCGCTGCCCCATCGCAGCTGAAGCGTGGCATTGAGGTCTCCATCGAGGCCGTTGCTGCCCGCCTGCTCGAGAATGCCCGCGAAGTTGTCGGTCAGCAGACCGCCAGCGTCGCCTCCATCTCCGCCCAGAGCTCAGAGGTCGGCGAGCTCATCGCTGAAGCCTTCGAGAAGGTCGGCAAGGATGGCGTTATCACCATCGAGGAGTCCTCCAGCACCCAGACCGAACTCGTGCTCACCGAGGGCATGCAGTTCGACAAGGGCTTCCTCAGCCCCTACTTCATCACCGACGCCGAACGCCAGGAAGCAGTGCTCGAAGACGCACTGATCCTGATCAACTCCGGCAAAATCTCCTCGCTGCAGGAATTCCTGCCGCTGCTGGAGAAGGCGCTGCAGGCCGGCAAGCCCCTCTTCATCATTGCTGAGGATATTGACGGCGAAGCGTTGTCCACCCTGGTAGTCAACAAGATCCGCGGCACCCTGAACGTGGTTGCCGTCAAGGCGCCAGGCTTCGGCGACCGTCGCAAGGCAATGCTGCAGGACATCGCCACGCTGACCGGTGCCCAGGTTGTTTCACCGGACCTCGGCCTCAAGCTGGACCAGGTAGGCCTTGAGGTGCTGGGTTCCGCTCGCCGGATCACCGTTACCAAGGACACCACCACGATCGTTGACGGCATCGGCAGCGAGTCCGATGTTGCGGACCGCGTAGCCCAGATCCGTGCCGAGGTTGAGCGCACCGATTCTGATTGGGACCGCGAGAAGCTTCAGGAACGCCTGGCCAAGCTGGCCGGCGGCATCGGAGTCATCAAGGTTGGCGCAGCCACCGAGGTTGAGCTCAAGGAAAAGAAGCACCGCATTGAGGACGCCGTGTCAGCGACACGTGCAGCTCTCGATGAGGGCATTGTTGCCGGCGGCGGCGCCGCACTGATCCACGCCTCGAAGGCGCTGGACACTGACGCCTCGGTACTCGCCCTCGAAGGCGACGCCGCAACCGCAATCAACCTGGTGCGACGCGCCTTGGCCCAGCCACTGCGCTGGATCGCTGAGAACGCTGGCCACGAAGGCTACGTTGTGGTGCACCGCGTCGAGGAACTCGAGCCCGGACACGGCTTCAACGCTGTCACCGGTGACTACGAGAACCTCATCGACGCCGGCATCATCGACCCCGTCAAGGTGACCCGTTCAGCACTCCGGAACGCGGCCTCGATCGCGGCCCTGATTCTCACCACCGAAACACTTGTGGTCGAGAAGCCAGAGAGCGACGACGAAGAAGGTCACAGCCACTAGTCCCCTCAAGGGCTAGACAGACCTGACAGCACCCCCGGTCCTCGGACCGGGGGTGCTGCCATCTGGTGGGCAGTTCTCCCTATCCACTCCAGCTCCTACTACCGAGTGATAACCCACCAGATTGATGCTCTGCTCCATTCCTGATCGATCCGGGCTGTGTCGAATCGCACGCTCCCGGAATAGGGTGCACCCGGCAATCGTTTTAGGATGAGAGTCTGGCAATTCGAATATCCCTCGGCCAGCTTCTACCCACAGACCATCTGAGAAAGAGGCGACGCAGTGACCCAGCCGTCCCAGCGCAACGAAACCCATGACCCATTCGGATTCGTTGGCCTGACGTACGACGACGTCCTGCTCCTGCCCGGCCTCACCGATGTGATCCCGTCCGAGGCTGACACCAGTTCGCGCGTTTCCAAGCGCATCACCGTTCAAACCCCGCTGTTGTCCTCGGCAATGGACACCGTCACCGAGGCACGCATGGCCGTGGCAATGGCCCGCCAGGGCGGCCTCGGCGTGATCCACCGGAACCTGTCGATCCAGGACCAGGCGGAGCAGGTGGACCGGGTCAAGCGCAGCGAGTCCGGCATGATCGCTCATCCGGTCACCATCGGACCCGATGCCACCCTTGCTGAGCTGGACGAACTATGCGGCCACTATCGGGTGTCGGGTCTTCCCGTCGTCGACGACGCCGGGCATCTGCTCGGCATCGTCACCAATCGTGATACCCGATTCGTCTCCGAACATGAGTGGCCACACCGCCTGGTGCGCGCGGTCATGACTCCCATGCCGCTGGTGACCGGGCAGGTCGGAATCAGTGGTGAGGACGCGATCGGGCTGCTGGCCAAGAACAAAATTGAAAAGCTTCCGCTCGTCGACGGAGAAGGCATCCTTCGAGGACTGATAACTGTTAAGGACTTTACAAAAGCCGAGCAGTATCCGCTCTCCACGAAGGACGACGAAGGCCGGCTGCGCGTCGGCGCCGCTATCGGCTTCTTCGGTGATGGCTGGGATCGCGCCATGGCCCTCGTGGACGCCGGAGTTGACGCCCTGTTCGTTGACACCGCCAACGGGCACAGTGCCGGTGTCCTCGAGATGATTGCCCGGCTCAAAGCCGAACGATCAGTGGCTCACGTCGACATCATCGGTGGCCAGGCAGCAACACGGGACGGCGCCCAGGCGCTGATCGACGCCGGCGCCGACGGTATCAAGGTCGGGGTAGGCCCCGGATCCATCTGCACCACTCGAGTGGTGGCGGGCGTTGGCGTACCCCAGGTGACCGCCATCTATGAATCAGCCAAGGCTGCCATCCCGGCAGGGGTGCCCGTGATCGCCGACGGCGGACTCCAGTACTCGGGCGACATCGGCAAGGCGCTGGTCGCCGGCGCCGACACCGTCATGCTCGGCTCGCTGCTGGCCGGCTCGGCCGAAGCCCCTGGCGAACTGATCTTCGTGAACGGCAAGCAGTACAAGACCTACCGTGGCATGGGTTCCCTCGGCGCCATGCAGACCCGCGGAAAGAATACGTCCTACTCGAAGGACCGCTACTTCCAGGCCGACGTCACAGGGGACGACAAGCTGATCCCCGAAGGCGTCGAAGGCCGCGTTGCCTACCGCGGACCGCTCGAGTCCGTCGCCTACCAACTGGTCGGGGGACTGCGTCAGACCATGTTCTACACGGGTGCCCGCACCATCGGAGAGCTGAAGGCAAAGGGCAAGTTTGTCCGTATCACTTCCGCCGGCTTGAAGGAGTCGCACCCCCACGACATCCAAATGACCGTCGAGGCTCCGAACTACGGCAGCAAGTAACGCACCGGGCGCGGGTCAGCAGCGTGCATGGGTCCCGGCAGAACGGTGAGGATCCATGACAGATGATGAGCTCCGCCCACCCCGGGTCCCTCGACCGAGGCTTTCCCTGAGACCCTACGCGCGCGCCGTCGGGCAGGTCCTGAGAGTGAGCTTCAGAGCGTCACCGGGCGCCGTCGTCATGAAGGTCGTGGGGTCGCTGATCGCTGCTGTCCTCCCGCTGGTGACCACCTATTTCGCCGCGCTGACCACGACCGCGCTTGCCGAGGCCTACGCCGGGAATCCCGACGCCGGCCAGCAGGCGGTGCTCTATGTGCTGATCACCGCCGGCCTGGGATTGTTTTGGGGCGCCTTCACCAGCGTGGACCGGTATATCCAGCAGGTCATGAGCTTCAGGGTGGGAGCGGTGGTGGGTGACCTGATGTACGAACGGTTTCTCGCGCTCGAGTTCTGGCGGTACGACGACAAGGACACCGTTGACCTGTACGACCGGGCCAAACGGTTCTCGGATTCCTATGCGCGCGTTCTCGACCGGATCGCTGCGATCTTCACCCAGCTAGCCTCGGTGGTCCTGGCCATCGGCGCGCTCCTGCTGGTCAGCTGGTGGGTCGCACTGATCGTACTGATCGCGATCATCCCGAGCGTCTACCTACAGTTCAAGCTATCCCGCGAACAAATGGCCCACTGGAATACCCAGGTGGATTCACGCCGGCAGCGTCGGCTGATCGAAACGAACCTGATTCGGCCGCAACATATTGCCGAGATGAGGCTCTACGGCATCGTGGGCTACCTGATGGACCTGCGGTCCCGCCTCCGCGATGCCGACGAACTCCGCCGACTGGAGTTCCAGAAGCGGTACATTCCCAAACAACTGGCTGCCGATGCACTTCAATACGGCGCCGAAGTGGTGGCCCTGATCTGGGTGGTAGGTCAAATCATTGCCCGGGCACAGCCGGTGGGACAGTTCCTCTACATCCAGCAGATTGTCAGCCGCGCCCTTACGACCGCCAATTCGCTGGTCACCTCACTCAGTTCAATCGATGAGGACCTCGCGAACCTCAAGGACTACGAGGAATTCATGAAATACCCCACGGCCGTCGGCGGTGGAGAGGTGCTGGCCAAAGCCCCGGCTGAGGTGACGTTGGAGAATATTTCCTACACCTACACCGGTGGGTCAGTTCGGGTGCTGAAGGGCATTTCCCTGAGCATCCGGAAGGGACAGCACATAGCCATTGTCGGGGAAAACGGTGCGGGAAAGTCGACCCTGATCCGCGTTCTGGCCGGGCTGTACCAGCCGGAGTCGGGCAAGGTGCTGCTGGATGGGCAGGACCTGAGGGGTCTGGACATCAGCTCATGGCATCGGCATCTCGCGGTGATGTCGCAGGATTTCCTCAAGTACGAATTCGCAACGGCGGCCAACAACATTTACTTCGGGGATGTGTCATTGCCACGGGACGATACACGGATCGAGCGGGCCGCCCGCGACGCCGAGGCCAGCGACTTCATCAGTCGCCTCCCGAACGGGTTCGAAAGCCATGTCAGCAACTGGATGGAAGACCCCCGTGGACGGAAGGGGAGTGGGCTGTCCGGCGGGCAATGGCAGCGACTGGCGATGGCCCGCAACTTCTACCGCGGTGCCCCGTTTATCGTGATGGACGAGCCCACCTCGGCGATCGACGCGCTTGCCGAACACCGCATCTTCGGCCGGCTCTTTGCCGACCGGGAACACACGATCATTGCCATCAGCCACCGGCTGGCGACCATCGAGAAAGCCGACATCATTTACATGCTGGAGGATGGGCAGATCGCGGAGTCGGGAACCCACGATGAACTCGTGAATCTCCGTGGCCGGTATTT
The DNA here is from genome assembly GCF_000294595.1 of Arthrobacter sp. TB 23. Lineage (NCBI taxonomy): Bacteria > Bacillati > Actinomycetota > Actinomycetes > Micrococcales > Micrococcaceae > Arthrobacter > Arthrobacter sp. TB 23. Next base: position 112,568 of record NZ_ALPM01000021.1, read on the forward strand.
CAGGATGTTTGAGAGCCAGCTTGGGCTTGACCCGAACACCGTTACTGAAACCTGATCGGCAAGCCCTAAGCCGAGGTCTTGTCCTTCGGCTCCTGAGCCGAGGTGGCAAACGCGTCTCGTCCGTCCACGGGCAGCTGATGGTCCGCGGCTCGGTAGTCAAGTTCGGCCCTGAGCTCCTCGTAGCGGGACTCGGTTTCCGGATCCGGCTCGTGATCCGTGGTGTATTCGGTGTCCAGCTGACGGTGGATTTTGCTGTTCAGAATTTCAACCTGGCTATCCTCCAGGGGAGCCAGGTCCGCCGGGAAGGGCTGCTCCGGTGAAAGCCTACTTTTGTCGCCCATAAGCCTCTGCCTTTCGAAGAATGTGCTCGGATAATCCCTGCACACGGCAGTCTACGTCGAAAGGGCTGCGAAATATTAGCCTGCGGCCTGAGCGCCACCGTTGCGTCCTGCACCCAATTCTTCGATCAGGTTGCGCAGCTCCGCCCTGAGGGTGTCGGAGAGCAGCCCGCCACCGGCGATGAGGTTCTGTTCGATCTGGAGTGCACTGACCAACGCGCTCCTACCGGCGTCGGAAACTGAAACCATCTGGATTCGCTGGTCCACTTCGCCCCGGACGCGATTGACGTAGCCATTCACCTGCAGCTTCTCGATGGTTTTACCCATGGTCTGATTCTGTACACGAATCAGCTGAGCCAGCTTGGTCTGATTGATCGGGCCGTAATCCTGCAACACCCGCAGCGCGGTGTACCCGGCATGGGTGAGTCCGAGGTCAACCAGCCCCGCGTTCCAGGCATGGTCGACCAGTCGCGCCGCGGTGGTTAATAGCCTCCCGGTGGGCCATTGCTCCAGCTCCTGCATGTCGACAATTCCTTCACTAGTGAGATCGGAGGACCGGTACCAGGTAGGCTCCCATGTCCGGGATGCGATGTCGGGGATGCCATCCACCCTAGCCCTCTTGTGGGGCGAAAAGAAAGTAGGCTTATCACCTTCTGGTGGGATCTGGTGGGTGGAGCCCCCTAATTCAGGGCGAAAGGCCGGCTGAATGCCGGGAAACCCGCCGCGGAGTCCTTGCGTGTCGCCCTGGGATAACCTTGTCAGGTGACTAACGAGATTGAAATTGGCCGAGGCAAGCGCGGACGCAGGGCGTACTCCCTCGATGACGTAGCGGTGGTTCCGTCCCGCCGCACCCGTGACCCCCATGACGTGTCCGTGCAATGGCAGATCGACGCCTACCAGTTCGAAATGCCAGTCATCGCCGCACCGATGGATTCCGTGATGTCGCCGGAGACCGCCATTGCCATGGGGCGGCTGGGCGGTCTTGGCGTGCTCAACCTTGAGGGTTTGTGGACCCGCTATGAGGATCCCCAGCCCATGCTGGACGAGATCGCGAACCTGAGCACCGAGAATTTCAGTCCGGCGGCCACCCGCCGGATGCAGGAAATTTACAACGCGCCAATCCAGGAGGGCCTGATCACCAGCAGGCTCGCCGAAATGCGCGAGGCCGGGGTCACGGTGGCCGGCTCTCTGACACCCCAACGCACCCAGCAGTTCTACAAGACCGTCCTCGCCGCCGGGGTCGATATCTTCGTGATCCGTGGCACCACGGTCTCCGCCGAGCACGTCTCCAAGGACGACCGACCCCTGAACCTCAAACAGTTCATTTATGAGCTCGACGTCCCGGTCATCGTCGGAGGAGCCGCCGGTTACACCCCGGCGCTGCACCTGATGCGCACCGGTGCTGCCGGCGTGCTGGTCGGGTTTGGCGGGGGTGCGACGACGACGACGCGACGCGCCCTGGGCATCCACTCACCGCTGGCTTCGGCCATTTCGGACGTAGCAGCCGCACGGCGGGATTACATGGATGAATCAGGCGGTCGCTACGTGCACGTGATCGCGGATGGCGGGATGGGTGCCAGCGGTGACATCGTCAAAGCCATCGCGATGGGTGCCGACGCGGTCATGCTCGGTTCGGCACTGGCCCGCGCCGAGGAAGCGCCGGGACAGGGCTGGCACTGGGGCCAGGAGGCTCACCACGACGAACTACCCCGCGGCGACAGGGTCAAGATTGGCACGGTGGGTCCGCTCAAGGAGGTGCTGTGGGGGCCGTCGCATCACACGGATGGAACCTCCAATGTGATTGGCGCCCTGCGCCGGGCGATGGCCACCACCGGCTACTCGGACCTCAAGGAGTTCCAGCGGGTGGAAGTAGTTCTTTCCCCCTACATTTCCAACGGCTGATTGCTAAGGTTGGGGGACGTAGTATCGAACCCGACGAAGGATCGCCGCCATGTCATCAGGAGCACTGAGCCCGAAGAACCGTGAAGACGCGCTAGCAGCGTTGAAAGCCACCTCGGAGTCCGGTAGGGAGTTGGACATCCTGATCGTAGGCGGCGGCGTCGTCGGCGCTGGATCGGCGCTCGACGCCGTGACCCGCGGACTGGACGTGGGGATGGTTGAAGCCCGCGACTGGGCATCAGGCACTTCCTCACGGTCATCGAAGCTGATCCACGGTGGTCTGCGGTACCTCGAAATGCTCGACTTCGCGCTGGTACAGGAGGCCCTCAAAGAACGCGGCCTGCTGATCCAGCGAATCGCACCGCACCTGGTCCGACCGGTACCGTTCCTCTACCCGCTCACCAAGCGGTTCTTCGAGCGCCCCTATGTGGGTGCCGGAATCTTGCTGTACGACACCATGGGCATGACCTCAGGCAACTCGCGGGGCGTCCCCATGCACAAGCACCTTTCCCGTCGCGGGACCCTCCGGGCCGCCCCCAGCCTTAAAGAAGACGCAATGGTGGGCTCCATCCGCTATTACGACGCCCAGGTGGACGACGCGCGGTATGTGGTCAACATGGTGCGGACCGCAGATCACTACGGGGCCAAAGTCGCCAACCGGGTGACGGTAGTAGATTTCCTCCGCGAGGGTGAACGTGTGGTCGGAGCCCGCGTCAAGGACCAGGAAACCGGCGAACAGTTCGACATCCGCGCGAAGCAGGTCATCAATGCCACGGGCGTCTGGACCGACGAAACCCAGGCTATGGTCACCGACCGCGGCCAGATGAAGGTCAGGGCCTCAAAGGGCATCCACCTCGTCGTTCCGCGGGACCGCTTCCAGTCCACAGTGGGACTGATCCTGCGCACCGAGAAGTCCGTCCTGTTCGTTATCCCCTGGGGTCGTCACTGGATTATCGGAACCACCGACACCGACTGGGACCTGGATAAGGCGCACCCGGCCGCGTCCTCCAAGGACATCGACTATATCCTGGAGCATGTCAATAAGGTGTTGCGCCGCCCGCTCACCCGGGAAGACGTCGAGGGTGTGTACGCCGGGCTGCGGCCGCTCCTGGCTGGCGAAAGTGACTCCACGGCGAAACTTTCACGGGAGCACGTGGTCGCGCACCCGGTTCCGGGCCTCGTGGTCGTCGCTGGGGGCAAGTGGACCACCTACCGGGTGATGGCCAAGGACGCGGTGGATGAGGCGACCCGGGCACTGGACGAGCGGGTCCCCGCCAGCTGCACCGAAACCGTCCCGCTGCTGGGCGCTGAAGGGTACAAGGCGGCCTGGAACAAGCGTGCCAGGATGGCTGACCAGTCGGGTGTCCACGTGGCACGGGTGGAACACCTCCTGCAGCGCTATGGGAGCCATGCGGAGGACATTCTCGCGCTGATCCGCGAGGACAGGAGCCTCGGCGAGCCGTTGCCAGGGGCAGATGACTATCTTGGAGCTGAAGTGGTCTACGCGGTAACCCATGAGAACGCGCGCCATGTCGACGACGTCCTCACCCGCCGCACCAGGATCTCCATTGAATCCTGGGACCGTGGCGTGTCGGCGGCTCCTGATGTCGCGTCGCTGATGGCGCCGTTCCTCGACTGGAGCGACGCCCAGGTCGACCGCGAGGTCAAACACTACCTCGCCCGGGTAGAAGCCGAGCGGCTGAGTCAGGAGCAGCCCGACGACGTCCTGGCAGACAATGCCCGGATGGGAGTCGAAGATATTGTCCCGCTAAGCTAGGACCGCGGTCTGGACGCCGTGCCGCCTGCCCAACGCAACCCGCGAGAGGTCTACCATGACCGAGCGATCCCTGGAATTCACCGATGCCGTTTTGACCACCCCTGATCTGGTGATCCTGGAGATGGTTGCCGCCGACAAGGAAGCGGCGACGGAACAGCTTGCCACCAAACTGTTCGAGGCGGGGCGTATCTCGCAGCTCGAGGGATTCCTTGCGCAGGTCAATTCGAGGGAACACCAGATGGCTACCGGGCTGCCGGGTGGGGTAGGGCTGCCGCACGCGCGCAGCGACTACGTCACCCAGACCAGTATCGCGGTGGGCGTCACCAAATACGGCCACAGCCTCGACTTCGGGGCAGTGGACGGGCCGGCGACGCTGGTCCTGCTGATCGCCACGCCGTCGCAGTCCTTCTCGGAACACCTCGAGGTGCTGGCCACGCTGGCGCGGTCCCTGTTCAAGGAGAACTTCAGGGAATCACTCAGGCGTGCCCACGACACCGAGGTAATCGCCGAGTTGATCAATTCCTCGCTGGTGTTCTTCGACCACTGAGCCGTCTGCGAGAAGCCCGTTGTCATGGCGGTCGTCATTCGGACCGCCATGACTTCCACAACGCCGCATAGGAACCATCAAGGGCGAGCAGCTCATCGTGCGAGCCGAGCTCGGTGATGTTGCCGTTCTCCACGACGGCCACCCGATCGGCGTCGTGAGCCGTATGCAGGCGGTGGGCAATGGCCACCACGGTCCGCCCCTCCAGCACCGCGTTCAGCGAGCGTTCCAGATCGCGGGCGGCCTGCGGATCGATCAATGAGGTTGCCTCATCCAGGACCAGTGTGTGCGGGTCGGCGAGGACCAGCCGCGCGAGTGCAAGTTCCTGGGCCTGGGCTGGGGTTAGCTCGTGCGCGCCGGAACCCACTTCGGTTTCGAGTCCGAGCGGTAGGGCGCGTGCCCAACCCAGCGCCCCGACGTCGTCCAGGGCCTGTTCGAGTTGCGCCTGCGTCGCATCGTCCTTACCGAGGCGGATGTTGTCCGCCAGGGATCCGACAAACACATGGTGTTCCTGAGTGACCAGTGCCACCTCACGGCGCAGCGCGTCGAGGGGACGATCAACCAGGGGCACGTCTCCGACGGTGACCGAACCGGCGGTGGGCGGGTGAATCCCGGCAATCAACCGTCCCAGGGTGGACTTACCAGCGCCTGAGGGCCCGACCATTGCCAGCCGTTCCCCCCGACGCAACTGCAGATCCACACCATGCAGGACGTCGTGGCCGGGGCGGTAGGCGTACCGTGCCTTGGATACGAGGATGTCGTCGTTCAACGGCTCATTATCGGTGGCGTGCCGATCCGGCCGAACCTCCTTGATCCCTACGATGCGCGCCAGCGATGCGGCACCCACCTGAATTTCGTCGGTCCACATGATCAGGAGATCCACCGGATCAATGAGCCGCACGGCAAACAAGGCAACCGTTGCGACGACGCCGGGGGTAACGACGTCGATGGAGGCGAGCCAGCCGCCCCAGAGCAGTACACCCGCCACCGGCAGCCAGAAGGCAAAGTCGGCTGCCGGGAAAAGCACAGTGCGCAGCCAGAGGGTGTACCGCTCGGCCCGGTAGCTGTCCGTCAACGCTCCATCGATGCGGTCCCGGCGCAGCGCACCCAGCCCAAGAGCGTCCACCGTGCGGGCGCCCTCGATGGTTTCGGTGATCGAGCCGTTCACGACGGCGTAGGTTTCCCGTTCCTTCTGGTAACCAGCCGAGCTTCGCTTGAGGTACCACCGGGTCACCGGATACAGCACGGGGAGGCCGACCAATAGAGCCAGTGCGAGGATCGGCGAGGTGATCACCGCTGCGCCGATGGTCAGCAGGATGGTCACTATCGACACCACCACCTGGGGCACACCGAACCGCACAGTGTGGGAGACGGCGTCGACGTCGTTGGTGGTGCGGGATACGAGGTCACCGGTTCCGGCCTTTTCCACGGTGGACAACGGCAGCGAGGTGACCTGTTTCATGAAGTCCTCGCGCAGTTCGGCGAAAACCGTTTCCCCGAACACCATTCCGGCCCGGACGGCCAGTCGTCGCAGGAGGGCCTGAACAATCAGGAACCCCAGCATGACCAGCGAAATGACCGCAATATAGTCCGAAGTGGTTCCCTCGACCACGGCGTCGACCACTCGACCGAGTAGTACTGGTCCCACCAGTCCGGCGATGGCAGACCCAACATAAAGCGCAATGACGCGGGAAAGTCCGCCGCGGTGGTGCCTGATTAGCCGCGCGGCTTCGGCTCGAACCTGGATCGGGTCCGCAACCGGAAGCTTCCCGGTCGGGTCGGGAGCGGCAGTTGTTTCACTCACTTCGGATTACCACGTTTCGGTAGGCGGGCTGGCTGGTCAGCAGTTCCAGGTGCGTTCCTTCAGCGGCCACACGGCCATCCTCAAGGTAAATGACGTGGTCCATGACGCCGAGCATCAGCGGGCTGGCCGTCACCACAACCGTGGTCTGGTCGGCGCCGCCCCGCAGGCCCTTCAGCCGGGCAGCGATCCTGGATTCGGTATGGGCATCGACGGCGCTGGTCGGTTCGATCAGCACCAGCGTCTCGGCCTCAGTCAGCAGGGCGCGAGCGAGGACCAGGCGCTGACGCTGCCCACCCGAAAAGCCCCTGCCGCGCTCGGTCACCTCGTGGTCCAGGCCGTCGTCGATTCCGTCGAGGATGTCCAGTGCACTGGAGGCGTCCAGGGCGGCAAGGATGCGCGTGTCATCATGCCTCGCCTGTGGATCCAATTCGGAGCGCAGGGAGCCGGTGAAAAGCTGGGGGTTCGCCTCGCTCACCACGATCCGCTGGCGGATGTCCTGCAGTGCGATGTTGCGTAACGGTTCGGCACCCCAGCGGACTTCGGCGAGGTGGAGCACCTCGTCCTCAAACCGGCCCAACCGGGTTGCCAGATCGGCTGACGCGGCGGTGTCCACCGACACCACCGCGGTCATCCGACCGGGGTGGATTAGCACGCCGGTGCTGGCGTCGAGCAGCGTAGCGCCGGGGGGTGGTGCTGGGGAAGTGGTGTCCCTGTCAGTTACGTCGGGTTCGACGACGAGAACGGCGATGATCTTGCGGGCACCAACATGTGCCCGGATGAAGCGGGCCACGCTGTCGGCAGCCGCGCGAATCGGAGTCATGAGGAAGATCGAATAGCCGTAGAGCGCCACCAGCTGTCCCGGCTCGATCTCGCCCGCGAGGGCCAGATTGGCGCCGACCCAGGTGAACAGCACGCTGAAGGCCCCGGCAATGAATACCTGGGAAGCTTCGAGATCGGCCAGGGAGTACGCAACACGGATGCCAGAGTCCCGGGTTTTCGCGGAGTGCTGACGGTAGCGGTTCACGAAAATGTGCTCACCGCCGATTCCCCTGAGCACCCGGAGCCCGGCCACCGTATCGGCGCCGACGGCGGTCATCTTGCCGGACGCTTCGCGTTGTTCACGCTGACGGGCCTGGAGGGGGCGGACCACGAAGAGCAGGAGGCCGCAGCACGCAGGAACACCGATCAGGACGATCAGACCGAGCAGGAGGGAGGTTTGTGAAATGAGCACACAGACCACCAGCCAGGCCATGATGGAGCCAGCCAGCCGGGCCGATACCGCGTAAATCTCGCCCAACCGGGTGGCGTCCGAGGCCGCAGTTGAAACCACCTCACCGGTGGAGAGCCGCCGCGGCAAAGCATCCCCGGTACGGGTGATCTTGTAGCCGATCAAACGGATCGAATGGAAGGCCGCCTGCAGCCAGCCGCTGATTGCCGTGCGGTGCTCGAGAGTGCCTGCGACTGCCTGCACGACGGTCAGGAGGATCAGGACGCCCACCCACAGCAGGAGCCGGTCGAAGTCGCCGGCCACCACGCCTTCATCGATGGCCCGGCCCAGCACATAGGGCATCACAGCCTGGGCGACCATCCAGGCAGTGCCGAACACTACTCCGGCCAGAAGCGTTGCTTTTTGCTTCGATGCGAGCCAGAGCAGATAGCGGGAAGGGGAGCGGAGGTCCGGAGGGCCGGGGTCAGGGTAGGGATACGAGCGCACGATCAACCATCCTAGCGCCTTCGCACCCAAGTGGTAGACACTTCCCAATCACTAAATTGCCCACTGCTGACCGGCTGGGAATTCTCGGGTGCATTCGGTTTTCTACACGGTGACGAAGTACCGTTAAGGTGTGCTCAAAACCGCGCTGAAACCCCGTTGGATCCTTTCACTGATCCTCGCCATGGTGATTGCGGGAGTCTTTGTGCTTTTGAGCCAATGGCAGTTCTCCAACTCGTCCGGTGAAGCGCCGCCCCCAGAGAGCGCCACCGAGCAGGTACAACCGCTAACCGACGTTTTTAGCCCGGGTGTCCCCATGACAGCGCCGGTCGCGGACCAGATGATCACCATGGATGGCGAGTTTCTCGCTGACACCACGGTGTTGGTGCAGGATCGGCTTCAGGAAGACCGGGCGGGGTTCTGGTTGATCTCGGCCTTTGCGGTCGATCAGGGGACCACGGTGGCGGCGACCGGTTTCGACGAGCAGACAGTAATTCCGGTGGTGCACGGTTGGATCGCCGACGCCACAGCGGCGATTGAGGTGCCTGAGCTGGTAGGTCCAGGCTCCGTGATCGGGCGGCTGCTTCCAGCTGAGGGCCCGGTCGCCGAGCGACCAGTCGCTGGCCAGATTCCCACCCTCGCGACTGCCGACCTCACCAACCGGTGGGACCGGGCCATCTACTCCGGCTTCGTCGTCTCAACAAGCACCACGCTGGCTGGAGCGCAGCAGGCACCCGAGGATCCACTGGAGGTCGTCACAGTCGGTCCCCAGCCGCAGGAGACCCCGCTGAACTGGCTGAACATCTTCTACGCCGTGGAATGGTTTGTCTTTGCCGGGTTCGCCTTCTTCCTCTGGTGGCGCCTGGTGGCTGATGATTACCGGCGCACCCTCGAAGAAGCAGAAGATGACGAGGCGGAAGAAGTCGCCCCGTCCGAGCGTGAAACAACTACGAATGAGGTACGACAGTGAGCACGCCAGACGTCAACAAATCCATCGACGGCAGAGCTGGTACCGCTAAGAAAACCAAGCGACGGTTCGGCGGCACCCACGCCCAGATTCTCTCCGCCGTGAAGTTCTACAAGGTGCTGGCCTACGCCACCGGGATCATGCTGCTGCTGGTGGTCGTGGAGATGATTGCCGCCTACGGCATGCAATCCCACATCATGATCGGCGGACCCGAGGGGCTGCTGTCCCTGACTGACAAGGAGTTCTCGGATTCCGCCGAAGGGTTCAACTTTTCCACCACTGTGCTGATCGTGCATGGCTGGATGTACGTGGTGTACCTGATCGCTGATTTCCGGTTGTGGCAGATGATGCGCTGGCCGTTCAAACAGTTCCTGGTGATGGCCCTGGGTGGGGTTGTGCCGTTGCTGTCCTTCATTGTTGAACGCCGGATCCACCGTCAGGTAGAGCAGGAGCTCGCCGCCCACCCCGAGGCAGCGTCTCGGTACTAGCGATATCGGGCCGTCGCAATGTGCGGTCGGGTGCCCATGGCGACTATTGTTGATGCGTGACTATTCCCGCACCCGGACCCGGAGTTTCAGGCCAAGCCGAAGCCACCGCCACCCCCCTCGAGGAGACCTCCGAAACCAGCCACCGGCCGGTGCTGGTGGTGGACTACGGCGCCCAGTATGCCCAGCTCATTGCCCGCCGGGTCCGTGACGCGGACGTTTACTCCGAGGTGGTGCCGCACACCCTCAAAACAGCCGATCTGCTGGCCAAAAACCCGGTGGCGATCATCCTGTCGGGCGGTCCCTCGAGCGTCTATGCCGAGGGTGCACCTCGGGTTGACCCCGAGCTGTTCTCGGCAGGCGTGCCCGTCCTGGGAATCTGCTACGGCTTCCAGGCCATGGCCTCAGCCCTGGGCGGTACGGTCGCGAAGACCGGGCTTCGGGAGTACGGCTCCACCAACGTCGCAGCGTCCGGCGTCGGGGGATCGTTGCTCGACGGTGTCCCCGAGCACCAGAACGCCTGGATGAGCCACGGCGATAGCGTTCAGGCCGCACCCGATGGATTCGAGGTTCTGGCCAGCACCGCTGGTGCCCCGGTTGCTGCCTTCGCCGACGAAAAACGGCGCCTCTACGGCGTGCAGTGGCACCCTGAAGTGAAACATTCGGACCACGGGCAGCAGGTGCTGGAAAACTTCCTGTTCAAGGGCGCACGGCTTGACGCCAACTGGACCACCGGCAACATTCTTGAAGAGCAGGTAGACCGCATCCGCGAGCAGGTGGGGGACGCGCGCGTCATCTGCGGGCTCTCCGGAGGGGTTGACTCCGCCGTCGCCGCAGCCCTGGTGCAGCGGGCAGTGGGCGACCAGCTGACCTGCGTATTCGTGGATCACGGTCTGCTCCGCGAGGGGGAAGCAGAGCAGGTCGAGCGTGACTTCGTTGCTGCGACCGGCGTCAACCTCTACGTAGCCAATGAACAAAAGCGGTTCCTGGACGCACTGGCTGGGGTCAGCGATCCTGAAACCAAGCGCAAGATCATCGGCCGCGAGTTCATTCGCGCTTTCGAGGAAGCCGAGCGGGCGATCATCGCCGAGGCTCAGGCACACGGTGAAAAGATCCGCTTCCTGGTGCAGGGCACCCTTTACCCCGACGTCGTTGAGTCCGGTGGCGGCGAAGGTGCTGCGAACATCAAGAGCCACCACAATGTGGGGGGTCTTCCCGAGGACCTGCAGTTTGAACTCGTCGAACCCCTTCGTGCCCTGTTCAAGGACGAGGTCCGGGCGGTCGGCGCGCAGCTTGGGCTGCCCGCCGAAATTGTGGGTCGACAGCCGTTCCCCGGCCCAGGTCTGGGAATCAGGATTGTCGGCGACGTAACCCAGGAACGGCTTGACCTGCTGCGCCGGGCAGATGCCATCGCCCGTGCGGAACTGACAGCGGCCGGACTGGACAACGAGGTCTGGCAGATGCCCGTCGTGCTGCTCGCCGACGTTCGGAGCGTCGGAGTGCAGGGTGACGGTCGAACCTATGGGCATCCGATCGTACTCAGGCCCGTGTCTAGTGAAGATGCAATGACCGCCGATTGGTCCCGCCTGCCGTTTGACCTGCTCGCCCGGATCTCCAACCGCATCACCAATGAGGTAGAGGGAGTGAACCGGGTGGTGCTAGATATCACCAGCAAGCCGCCAGGCACCATCGAGTGGGAGTAGTCCGACCCCGGTTGGGAAGGGTATTTGACCGTCCCCGGTGTTGCGGCCCCGCCGTGACCACCCTTGTCGGATAGCTTGGAAGGCATGCCCATCTGGTCGAGATCGTCGAAAATAACCGCAGAAATGGAGACCACCGTGTCAGTGCAGGATCCCGGGGACTCCGCTGGGAACTTCCTCCTGCCGTGGCTCAAGCAGCTCGGCGCCCACGCGGGTGCCGACACCCTGCTGCACTTCTCACCTGCGTCGGCCAACAGCATCGATCTCACGCACGCCCACCCCTCGGGTCTCGCCCAGCTCCTTGCTGGCCGTCGCACCCGGCTGTCCACTCTCCTCCGGGACCCGGGTCAGTACGCGGCTGCGATGAAGGCGGCACGGGTCCTTCGGGCGAAGATCTACGAGGTGGGCACCGAGCGCGGTATCGACGTCGGTTATCTCGCTGCCGGGACCGCCGCCTGGCGCAGCGTCGACGACGACGGCCGGTCCGAGTCGCTGACCGCGCCGGTTCTGTTGACCTCTGTTTCACTGACGGTTCATGCGTCCCAGGACGACTACGAACTCCAGCTCACCGAGCATGCGCGGCTTAACCCCGCGCTGGTGCGCCACCTGCGGTCAGCACAGGGGGTGTCGTTCGACCCCGAGTCCGTCGCCAAACTGGCCTACGGCACAGCGCGCTTCGATCCGTTGCCGGTCCTGGACAAGCTCCGTGCACTGACCGAGGGTGTGCGTGGGATGGCCATCGAGCACCATCTCCTCGTGTCCACCTTTGCCGATCTCGCTGACGTCGCCGACGATCCGGCCATCCGCTCCGACCATCCCGTGCTTGCAGCCCTGGTGGATGCGGCAAAGGAGGGACAGCCCGCACTTGCGGCACCGGACGCCCCTGAGCTGGCAACACCGATTGATGAACGTCTGCCAGCCGATGAACTGCTGATCAGGGATGCCGACTCTGCGCAGCAGCAGGTCCTGGACCAGATCATCCAGGGACGGTCATTGGTGGTGTCGGCACCCCCAGGATCAGGCCAGACCCAGACCGCGCTCAACGCCGTTGCGGCTCTTGCCGAGCAGGGCAAGAGCGTCCTAGTGGTGGCTGAGCGTCGCGGTACCCTCAACGAAGTGGTCCAGGAACTGGACACACTGAATCTTGGCTCGCTGGTCCTCCAGCTCAATGCCAACATCAACGAGCAGCAACTCAAAGACCAGCTGATCCGGGCGATCGTGCGGAACGAGAAGGCGACGCGGCCCGAGCTGGACGGACTCCACCAGACTCTGGTCGATCACCGCCATCAGCTGCAGGACCATGTGAGGTCTCTGCACAACGTGCGAAGCCGCTGGGGTTGTTCGCCCTACCAGGCAATGCAGTCGCTGGCGGAATTGACCTCGTTGAATCCCTCGCCGGCAACAACGGTTCGCCTGCTCCGTAGCGTGATGGACAGCATCCCCGACCGCGTTGAGCTCGCTGGCCGGCTCCGCAGGGCAGCAGAACTGGGCAGCTTCAGCGCCTCGGCCGTCGAGAGTCCCTGGTACGGCGCCAAGCTGCTGAACCGTAAGGAAACTGAGCGTGCACACGAGCTGGCCGTCGACCTGGCCCGCGACATCCCGCTGCTTCGGGAAAAGGTGCTGCGGGTAGCCGATCATTCCCAGATCAGTCTCGGCGGTTCGTTCACCGAGTGGGGAGAGCAATTGGAGCTCCTCGCAGCGGTCCGGGCAAGTCTCGACAAATTCACGCCAGATATCTTCGACCGGCCGGTCACCGACCTCATCACCGCCACGGCCTCATCGTCCTGGCGTCGCGAGCGCGCCATCGAGATGAGCTCGATGACCCGATCGCGGCTTCGCAGGGTGGCAAAGGAATATGTTCGCCCCGGTGTACACATCGCCGACCTGCACACTTCCCTGGTGGAAGTGCAGCAGCAGCGGACGCTCTGGACCCGGTACGCGACGACTGAACGGCACCCCTCTGTGCCGACGGGTCTCGCCGAGATCAACAACTTCCACCACAAGATCCGCCGGGAACTGGACGAGCTCACCAAAGTACTTGCCACGACCCCCGGCCATGTTGACCTGGCCGCTATGCCGCTGGAAGAGCTGGGCCAACGCCTCGCCGAGCTCGCCAAGGACAGACAAACCCTCGCAACCCTGCCGGAGCGCACCCTGCTGCTCGACGAAATGCGTGAACGTGGGTTGGGCGAATTGCTCGACGATCTGGCGCGGCGCGAAGTAGGCGCGCGTCAGGTGGGATCCGAACTGGAACTGGCGTGGTGGCAGTCTGCCCTCGACGCCATGATCAGCGGTGACGACTATCTGGCAATGTCCGACGGCGAGAGCCTGCGCCGGCTCGAAGCGGACTACCGTCTGGCCGACAATGCGCACATCGCTTCAGGTCCAGGACGGCTCCGGTTTGCCCTCGCTGAACGCTGGCGGACGGCGCTTGCGGCGCATCCCGCGGAAGCGGAGAAGCTCCGGGAACTGCTCCGCACAGGAACCCTGGATCTCGCTGGGCTCAGCGCCCAGGATGACGACCTGGTGACCGCCCTCATGCCGGTTTGGGCGGCGAGTCCCCTCATGCTTCCGATGGTGCTACCAGCCGACAAGACCTTTGACGCGGTCATTGTTCTGGATGCCGAATCAATCTCCCTGCAGTCGGCCGTTCCGGCTCTGGCGAGGGCAACCCAGGTCATCGCTTTCGGCGATGACCGCCTCGGTGGACCCCAAAGCTTCAGCGTCGGCGCTGGAGCCGAGTCACCTCAGGAAGCCGACCAGCTCACCAGCGCCTACTCGGCACTCTCTGGCATCTTCCCCACCAGTCCGCTGAGCGTGGTTTATCGCGGCGTCGACAAGGCCTTGACCGGGTATCTGAGCGACACCTTCTATGACGGCCGGCTCTCCCGGCTACCTCATGGTTCGGAAGTTTCGGGTACCGGCCGGGCCCTCACCGTCGACTATCTACCAGACGGCACCGGAATGCCGAGCGCCGATCAGGCTGGTGTGGAAAGCGTTGCGGCCGAAGTCAGCCGTGTCGTGGAACTGGTCTTCGAACACATCCGACGCCGTCCCAGCAGTTCGCTGGCAGTGGTAACCGCTAGCGCCCGGCACGCAGGGCGGGTAGGCCAGGCGATTAGACAGCGGATGGCAGAGCTGCCCTGGGCGGCTGACTTCTTCGCCCCGGGCAAGGAATCGTTCCGAGTGGTCCCGGTCGAGCGGGCCGCGGGCCTCACCCGGGATTGCGTGATCTTCTCCCTCGGCTTCGGGCGGACCCCGCACGGCAGGGCACTGCATAACTTCGGCCAGCTGTCCGGCCCCGATGGTCGCGGTCGGTTCGTCACAGCCATGACCAGGGCGCGTCACCAACTCCACATTGTTACGTGCTTCCTCCCAACGGACCTCGACCCCACCCGGCTCGACAATGGAGCGTTGGATTTCTTCGGTCTGCTCGAGCGAGAGCTGGGGGAGGGGACCGGAGAGACCCCGGATCCGTCAGGGGAGCCCGCAGCACCGGTGAACCCAGATCCGCTGGTCGCGGATCTGGTCAATCGACTTCGCGACCGTGGTGCCCACGTGCTGGATCACTATGACGGTGTTCTTGACATCGTCGCCACAGCGGGGCCGGGAACAGTAGGTAAGCCGTCCGACGAGTCAGGTTCGGGCATGCAGGCGCCACCGATCGCTATCGAATCCGATGGGACCGAAAGGTACCGCACCATGACGGTTCGGGAGCGAAGCAGGCTTCGCCCCCAACTCCTTGAGCGGATGGGGTGGCGGTACATGCCCCTCTGGACCATCGAGGTGTTCACCGACCCGAACGGATGCGCTGATCTGATTGGACGCTATCTGGGGTTGCCCGAGGTGACCAGTGGACGACATTCAAACTCACAGAGCGGGACGAGCATGAGCGGAACAGGCCAGGCAAGCCACGACAGTGTCCTGCCCAAGCGCGCTGCAGAGGATGAGGCCGATTCATGGGGTGAACGCGACGAGTCCCATGAAGCGTGGTTGAAGGACCAGCGTCCCCCGCACTGGGACTGACGGTCCTGACTGGCGGCCCTGGCAGCCGAACCAAGGACGCCGTGCGCTAGCGCAATGTCCTCGCCCGTGCCCTAACTCGATGGTCTAACTCGATGTCCTAGCCGGGTGGTGCGCCGGTCAGCACCAGATGAACGTTGCCGGTGCTGGAGGCGCCCGCCAGGGCTGCGGCGTCTGCCGGTGCTGCGGCAACCACCACGAGCCCTTCGCTCTCAGAGTTGCCCGGCCAGACGCCCGATGGGCCGCTGCTGGGGGCAGCCGAGGTCCACAGCACCGGCAAACCCCGAGCCAGCACGGTTGTGTCACCAGGTACATCGAAGCCATTCCCCGTGCTGAGCACCACTTCCACATAGTGGCCGGGGGACAGCAGCTGGACCGTTGACGGGTCCGACGGGCGTAAGGGTACCGCGACGGTGCCTGCGGGTGCGCCGGTGAGCAGCCCTGATCCGACAAAGGCGGTGGGGGTGAGAACGAAGCCGTGCGGCAGGGGAGTGGCGAGCTGTTCACCCACTACTTCGCTCGGGTCGGCGAAGGACGCGGACATGACCGCCTCGGCCGGCAGTTCAACAATGGTCAGGTGGGCGGCAGTGAGAACGGTACCCACCGGGAGATCTGCCGCCGCCGCAACAACGCCGACGCGGGTCTGCTCGGGAGGGATCAACGCCTCCACGGCCACTGCCGTGGCCAGGCAGAACAGCATTGCTGCCAGGAGCCTGCGGTTTCGGAACACGAACCGCCCGACGCGGTGCGAGGACTCCCCGGCTCGTTGGGGGTGCCGTGGTGGATGTTTGCCAAGGGCCATCCACAAACGTTAGAACCGCCTTGGGAGCACGAGGGGCGCTTCGCCTGCTATGTGGATAAGGCCACTGTGGCAGACGGTGTTCAGCGGTGTCCCTAGCTGGCGGCCGCGGTGGTCTTTGTCGCCGGTGCTGACTTGGTGGGGGCCGGGGAGGCGTCCTTGCCCGGGCCTGTGGTGCTGGGTTTATTCTCGGAGCTGCTGGACGACGATTCAGAAACCGAGCCGGTGGACGCGACGGAATTGCTCGCACCGACGTCGACTGACTTCTTGCTGTCGCGGGAATCATTGCGGTAGAAACCGGACCCCTTGAAGACAACCCCCACGCTGTTGAACTTTTTCCGAAGCGATCCGTCGCATTCAGGGCAGACGGTCAGGGAGTTATCGGAGAAGGCCTGGTGAATGTCGAAAGCGTGTTCGCAGTCTCTGCAGGCGTATGCGTAAGTAGGCAAGAAAATCCTCCTGGACAAGCTGTGTTCTTGGGGATCGGTCACCCAAGTCGGTTCGACTGGCACTCTAAGGTCCCGAGTGCTAAGTCTACACCGCTACACTGCAGGGCTCAGCCGGTGGAACGCGGAGGGGGTGAACGCGCCGCTGAGCGGCATGTCGAGTTCGGTCTTGGCAAGCGACCGCTTCGGTAACAGTTCGTGTTCATAGAGATATGCTGCCGCCGGGAGGTCCGGCACCACCGTCCGTGCCTGGGCAAGGAACCGATCGTAGTAGCCGCCGCCCTGTCCCAGGCGGGTGCCGGTGTGGTCGACCGCCAGTCCCGGCACCAAAACGAGGGAGGGCGAGCCATGACGGTCCAGTAGCTCGGAAAAGCTGAAGCGTTCACCTACAGGTTCCATCAGGGGCGCGCGAGGGCTGCGGCGCAGTTCGGCGTCGGCGCTCCACTGGCACCAGGACAGCTGATAGTCAGGCTCGCAGATCGGCACGACGACGTCGTATCCGTCGCGGGTTAACGCGTCAAGGAGCCGCGCGGTCCCTGGTTCAGGGTCCATTGATAGGTAGGCGGCGATCAAACCGCCGTGGGGGCCTGACGATGCCTGCAGCCGTTGTAGGACCTGCTGAGCCAGACCAGCAGCCGAGCGGAGACGCTCTTCGTTGGACATTTCTCGGCGCCTGGAACGAAAGAGCTGCCTGGCATTTTGCTTTTCCGCCGCCGTCGTAGTGTGTCCCATACCGGCACACACTACCGAAACCGACCACTGTTAGCCTCCCGCTGCCAAATGTCGCTATAAGCGGACTGACGTTATGTAGGGTGGTGTCATGAGCTCACGAGTGAACAAGGCTGTCATCCCCGCTGCGGGACTTGGCACGCGGTTTCTTCCCGCCACGAAGGCGATGCCCAAAGAAATGCTTCCGGTAGTCGACAAGCCGGCGATCCAGTATGTGGTCGAAGAAGCAGTCCATGCCGGTATGACCGACATTCTGATGATCACCGGACGCAACAAGCGTTCGCTGGAGGACCACTTCGACCGGGTGCCATTTATTGAGCAGACCCTCGAGGCGAAGGGCGATCACGAAAAGCTCGCCGCGGTCCGTCGTCCATCGGAGCTCGGGGATATCCACTACCTCCGCCAAGGCGACCCGAAGGGTCTCGGACACGCAGTGCTCCGTGCGAAGCTTCACGTCGGCAACGAGCCATTCGCCGTCCTGCTCGGCGATGACCTGATCGACGAGCGGGATGTTCTCCTCAAGACCATGATTGAGGTACAGGAAAAGACCGGGGGGTCAGTGATCGCGCTGATCGAGGTTGACCCTGAGCAGATCAGCGCCTACGGCTGCGCCGACATTTCAGCCATCGACGGCGAAGAGTATGTTCGGGTCAGCGAACTGGTGGAGAAGCCAGCGATTGACGAAGCTCCATCGAACCTGGCAGTCATCGGTCGCTATGTCCTGCACCCGCGGGTCTTCGACGTTCTGGAAACCACCGGCCCCGGCCGCGGCGGTGAAATCCAGCTGACCGATGCGCTGCAGACTCTTGCCTCAGCCGACGGCGAAGGATCAGGCGTATACGGAGTGGTGTTCCGTGGACGCCGGTATGACACGGGAGACAAGCTCAGCTACATCAAGGCCGTGGTCACCCTCGCGTCGGAGCGTGAGGATCTCGGCCCAGACCTCCAGGACTGGTTGAAGAGCTTCACCAACAACCTCAACGGCTAGCCTGTACCCAGTGAGCGGGCAATTCACCTGGCCGGTGACCCTTGAGACCGACGATCTGGTCCTCAGGCCCGTTCGTTTTCGAGACAAGCGGGAATGGTCAGCGGTCAGGCAACGCAACGCTGACTGGTTGGCGCCTTGGGAGGCATCAAATCCCGCCCCGGGCGGCTACCTGCCGAGTTACACCGAGATGGTCCGGTCGTTGAAGAAACAGGCACGGAGCGGCTCCGCGTTACCTTTTCTGATCACTGAACGCAGCTCTCACCTCCGGGAGACCGCCATTGTCGGCCAACTCACGGTTTCGACGATCGTTTGGGGGTCGGCGATGAGCGCCACTCTCGGCTACTGGGTGGACCGGCAGCGCGCCGGCCAGGGCATCGCCCCCACCGCAGTTGCCCTGGTGACCGACTACTGCTTCCGGAGCCTGGGACTCCACCGGATGGAAATCAACATCCGGCCGGAAAATTCGGCGAGTCTACGGGTCGTCGAAAAACTGGGATTTCGGGACGAAGGGCTGCGCGAGAGTTACCTGCACATTGCCGGTCAATGGGCCGACCATCGCAGCTTCGCGCTGACCCACGACGAGGTCCCCGACGGGCTACTGGCACGCTGGAAAAACCAGGTGGCCCGTAGCCACCGGGACACGGCAATTCACCAACCCGGGGACGACACACCGCCGGCAATACTCACCTGATCAGGGTAAACAACCTACGGTTTTAGACGTGGACTTCTCTATGAACAGCTCGGTGGTGCTCGCCGCTATTGTCGGCCTCTGGCTGATCTGGGTTGCCCCCTACGTTCTTCGTATCCGCCGCCCGGCCCTGTTGGTTGAGCCGGTGGCCACCTCCGCCCTAGTTTCATCAGCAACAGCCGAGAGCAAAGTCTCTCAGGGGAGCATTATGGAAATGTCCGGCCACACCACCGACGCCGCTGGCACCATGGGCGGCGGAGCAGCCCCCAAGGCCTACTCGCCCCAGGGTCGGCTCACCATCCGGCGCGGGCGCAGCTCCATTGCCGCCATCGCTGCTGTAGCGCTTCTAGCGGCCGTCGTCTGCATACCTCTCGCCGCCCTCTCCCTGGTGCCAGCACTGGTACCTGCTGGAGCCTTCGTGCTGTTCCTGCTTGCGGTAGCAGGACTCCGGGTCCTCGCTGTCCGCGATCGGCGTCGTAAGCTCGAGGCGGCATTCGCAGACGCCATGTCCCACCGGACGACTGACCTGCCTCCCCGGGCACAAGCGTTCGCCGCCCCGGCTGTTCCCGCCCCGCGGCGGGAGACCAACCTCTTCGACGCCGAAACAACGGGCCCCGCAGCAGAGAGCTCTCCTAACGAGCAGGGGGCGACGACGGGCACAACCGGCACCGCAAACCTGACTGCCACCGAACTGCGCCAGGCAGCCCTCGCCGTCGCCGCCAGTGCCACCGTTACGGAAGCAGCCAGCGCTGATCCCCACAGTTCCGTCTCACCCGACGCTGAGGCGACTACCGAATCCGCAGGAACACCCTGGCAGCCCGTTGAGGTGCCCAAGCCCATGTATGTTGCAGCCGCAAAGGCACAGCGGCAGGCTCCAGCCCCACTGGAGCTCCCTGCTGCTCCCAAGGCACAGGCCAAAACGACCCTGAAACAAGGAGCAGCTGCGCCCGCAGTAGCCAGTCCTGACACGTCATCGGGAAGCAACTCAACCGCCAACCCCACCACTGGCAGGATGAACCTGGATGACGTCCTACAGCGTCGTCGGGCCTGATTCTTCCCACCCAAGGCAGGGGGCCGAGGCGGCCCAACTGCGTTTGCTTGAGGGAGACGACGTGGCTGAGCCACTTCGTCTCGCACTCGCGACGTTAGGACGACGACCCACTCACTGGTCACTGGAACAGGTTCACCACCGTCCCGGGGCCGGGGCAACCGGAATATATCAGGTGCAGGCGGAAGCCGAAAACGGCGAACTCACCACAGATTTTCTATGCGTCAGCACCGCGCCACTACCTGCCGACATCCCCGCAACGGTGCAGCTCAGCGGACCCGACGACACCACGTTAACGGTGTGGCTACACCCTAACGATCCGCTGCTACCCGGGCTGCCGTGGGCGTGCGATGCCCGAAAAGTGGGCGAAGCGTTGTTCCTGGACAGCCAATCAACCGGGTCGTTACCGGAGGGCGTTCCGGTGCTGGCGACGGTCAGCTACCGTCCCCTCAGACGGGCAGTCCTCACCGCAGACCTGGCCGGCCAGCGGCGTTATCTGAAGGTTCTCCGGGCCGGTCAAGCAGCCCAACTCGCCGCACGTCATCAAATGCTCAGGGCCGCGGCGATACCCGCCCCGTCACTCATCGACGTTCCGGCACCCGATGTGCTGGCGATGCACCCAGCTGCCGGCACCCCGCTTGCTGAACAACTCATGCGCGACGGTGCGGAGTCGCTGAGCCCGAAGACCCTGGTCGAGTTGCTGCGCCGGCTGCCAGCCGAAGCGATGCAGCTGCCGGAGCGGCCAGCCTGGTCGGCACGGGTCCGCGACTACGCCAAGGGAGCTACCGCCGTCCTACCGGGCGAAGCGACACGAATCTCGGAACTCGCCGAACGGGTGCACAGTCTCGTTGCATCAAGCCCTGCCGGCCCCAAAGTCCCGTCGCACGGCGACTTCTATGAAGGGAATCTGTTGGTTTCGGGCGGCAACGTGTCAGGTCTATTGGACGTTGACGCGCTGGGCCCCGGGTACCTGGTGGACGACCTGGCCTGCTTCATCGGGCATCTTGCGGTCTTACCGGCCCTGGACAGCCGTTACCAGCATGTCCCCGCGGCTCTCAACCGGTTCCTGGCAGTATTCGACGGCGAAGTGAACCCGGCCGCGCTTCGTGGCCGTGCTGCAGGCGTGGCGCTCACTTTGGTGGCCGGCGCCAAACACAGGGCGACCACCGCGGATCCGACGTCCTGGAGAGCCGACGCACTGAAGCGGCTCTCCATCGCGGAGACCCTCGCCAACGAAGCGTTGACGCTTGAAAGCTGACTGATTGTGAGAGGTCTCATAATCAGTCCTTCTCGTCTCACAAACGCCGTGCACAGTGGTCATATAACCAGCTGCTGAGGATCCCGAAAGGACCCCACCGACCAGAAGCCAAGTACCTCCCGATCCTGGCTCCAGTATCAACAGGTTCCGGGAGGGGATTTGCACAGTGTCGGACTGCGACGACGAGGGGGACGGTGCCATCGGCGAAGGCGGCGGTGCCTTGCTGGGCCCGTGGGGACTTCATCCCTGAATATCACCACTCAAGATGAGACCCACATGAGAGTCCGGGAAAAATCAGTTCTCCTCGGCGAGGGTCTGCAATAGCGGTTCGGTGCGGTACGGGATGTGTTCGTGCAGGGCCAGGACGGTCTCGGTGCGAATCACTCCCTTGATCCGCAGGATCGATCGAAGTGCAGATTGCAGGTGATGCGTGTCGGTTGCGGTGACACGACACCAGATATCGCCACGGCCCGAGATCTCATGGACTTCCAGTACCTGATAGAGGCGTCGAAGGCCAGCAATGACGCCGTCGAGCTCGCGGTGGGAGACCTCGATAGTGACGAAGGCCGCAACATCGTAGTTGAGCGCTTCCAAATCCAGTTCGCGACCGCTGGATCGCAGAGTCCCAGATCTGAGCAACCGTCGAATACGTGACTGGGCTGTGTTGCGGGCAACACCCAGCTGATCGCTGAGTTCGCCAATCTGTGCCCGCGGATCCCGAACCAGCTCCAGAAGGAGCCGGATGTCGACCAGGTCCAATTTGCTCATGACGCCCACTTCCTGTCAGTAACGTTGTCAAAAATTGGTGATAACGCTCAAGTTTACTATCCAAAATGCTCCGATTGCACCTGAGAACCGGAGAATAAGGGGGATATGTGCTGTTTGTTTAACTGTATGGAGTCGAAGTGAGTGTTCTCAGCGAGCTGCGGATGAAGCCGTCGGACAAGGTCCGCTGGGGCTGGGACGCGTCAGTCAAAAGTCGGTTGGTGCTGGCTGCGGTGGTCATCTCGACCCTCCTTATCGGGGCCAACCTGGCAACGCCGATCTATCCACTCCTGCAGTCAAAGATTGGAATTTCGCCGCTCGAAGTCACAGTGGCTTTCTCCGCCTATGTGGTGTCGCTGGTGGTCGGCTTGCTGCTCGTGGGCCATTGGTCTGACCATGTTGGCCGGCGGGCGGCCCTGGTGCTCGCCGTCCTGATCGGTTTTGCCGGGGCAGGGGTATTCGGAGCAGCAACCTCGCTTCCAATGCTGGTTCTGGGGCGCTGCCTGCAGGGTGCGGCGGTCGCCCTGGCGACCGGGGCCAGTTCCGCTGCATTGCGGGACCTATTGCCACACCGACCAGACTGGGCTTCACGATTCACGCTGCTGGCGTCAGCCGGGGGAGTTGCTGCCGGGCCAATCATCGGCGGCTTGCTATCCCTGCTGCCCGATCCCAGCAGGACCCCGTTCGCCATCTATTCTGTGGTCCTGCTGATGCTCCTGGTTCCGCTGCTCACCCTGAAGGCCCGGCCAGCCATCAGGACGGCTGACCCAGCGTCGCCCCTCCGTGCCCTGAAGCCGCGTCGTCCCGCTGTGTCGAAAGCCGCTGGTAGGGCCTTCTGGAATGCATCAGCAGTTGGATTCCTCAGTTTTGCCGTTTTCGGTTTCACCCTCAGCCTGGCGCCGACGTACTTTGCCTCGCTCGCCGACACTAGCTCCCGGCCCCTGATCGGGCTCCTGGCAGCTCTGGTCCTGGCCTCGTCGGCGCTGAGCCAATTGATGAAGGTGCGGGGTAGGCATGTCGTCGGACTCGGGCTGACCGCACTAGGGGTGGGGGTGGCACTGATCCCTGTGGCTGGGTCTATCGACAGTGTGCCGCTCTTGGTTGTGGCGTGTGTTATTGCCGGGGCGGGACAGGGGGTGGCGTTTCGGATGGTGTTCAACGAGGTGTCCCTGCGGGTGGAGCCATCCCAGCATGCCCAGATCATCAGTACCCTCTATGTCCTCACCTACCTGGGAAGCAGCCTTCCGGTGGTCGGCCTTGGTGCCGCCACCCAAGCGTGGGGACTGGACCGTTCGGTAGCGGGCTTCGCGGGACTGATCGCTCTGGCAAGCTTTGCTCTGGCAATGCGAAGCCTGCGCAGCACACTTCGAGGCCACCTCCCTGGGTAGCTTTCACCGCCCAGCTACTGAGGCCCCACTACAAAGATTTCTATGCAAAGAAACCCTTGCAAAGAAAGTTTTGTAACTGTATCTTGGGTCTATGAGTACACGCCACGGATCCGACGCCCAGTCAGCCGACCGCACCCTGGATCTCGCCGGGCTCAAAGCGCTGTCTCATCCGCTTAGAATCCAGCTTTTGGAGCAGCTATCTCAACTCGGCCCCCAGACCGCCAGCACACTTGCTGCCCGGCTTGGAGAATCGAGTGGTGCGACCAGCTATCACCTTCGCCAACTCGCCAAGCACCAACTGGTCCGAGAGGTGGAGGGTAAGGGCTCAGCCCGGGAGCGCTGGTGGGAGCGTCCACCGGGTGCGCTAAGCCTGTTTTCCAGTGATCTGGCCGAAGATCCTGCGGCCCTGCACGCGTCTCGAATACTCAACCGTGAGATTGAGCATCACCGGGCGGCTCTGTTACAGGACTTCATGGAACAAGGCTATGACTACCTCCCACAGGACTGGTTTGACGGGTCGGTTATCGCCACCATGAACGCCCGGCTGACTGCCGGGCAGCTGGCCGAGATCACTGAAGAGATGCTTAACCACGCCAGAGCCCTTCTGGCGAAATATCGTGACAGCGGCGCTACCGATCCCGACGCTCGCGCAGTGCAGCTGCACTTCAACGCTTTCCCCATCCTGCAGGGACAATTCGACATTCCGCTACAGCATCAGGGGAAGCCAGCTTCATCCGAACCTTTGACGTAGAAAAGAAGCAGTGATGACCACTTTTGCCACCTATTCCCCGTCCGTCAGGCCCACGGGTTTCGACGCCCTTCTCATCCTGGTGGGTCACCGCCTGGTCTCCATCGGCGAGCGACTCGCACTCGATCAGGCCCGCGACAGTGAAGCAATCCATGCTCACGACGAGCGACGGCGGGATCTAGCGGCCGCGCACCACTCAGGCCTGCGGCTGTAGGGGCCCAGCTGCACCTGGCCCCGCAGCGTCCGTCGTCGAGGCTAAGGCAACACCCCGGTATTGCCCGGTAAATGGTTGAACACCAGGGTCGTCTCGGTGTGGCCTACCACCGGATCTGTCGTCAGATGGTCCAGTACCCAGTCCCGCAGGACCTCCGTGCTTGGCACCGCCAGATGCAGCAAATAGTCCACCGATCCTGCGACGTGAAAGGTGGAAACTACCTCCGGAAGATTCGGCACCCGATCAGTGAACCGATCGATCTCCTCGCGATTATGACCCTTGAGCTGGACCGAGACCATGGCCTGAACGGCGCGGCCAATTGCCGCGAAATCGAGCTGTGCGTGATACCCGCTGATCACTCCGCGGTCCACGAGTTGTCTCGTTCGTAAGAGAGCCGTCGACGGCGCCACCCCGATCCGCTCCGCGAGCTGCGCGTTGGTGATCCGTGCGTCGGCGACCAGCTCCTTCAGGATCTGCTGGTCTGTCTGATCGAGCATCGGGGTATCCCGCGCACGGTTGGGGGCGGCTAGGGTAGGTGCGGCGTCTTCAGCCATGGGCAAGCCACTTCCTCGTGAACGATTGCGGTTGGGTTCCACCCTAGCGGTCGAGCTCGGCTATTAGGTGTGCCACCAGGTCGGTCGCCCCAATCGGCTGAGCGGCGCGGTACCCCGTGCCGGCCCACAACGCCAGCAGCTCAGGATCGCCAGCAGCTGCGGCTGCCGCGCGCAGGGATGATGTCAGATGATGCACTTCCGGGTATCCGAGCGGGGCATCGCGGTGTTCCCTCATGAACTGATTCTCGAGCCCCCTTGCCGGTCTTCCGCTGAATGCCTGGGTCACCGCAGTCCCCGGAAATGCCAGGGAGGCGAGAGCGTCTTTGTGGATCTGGCGCGCACCGCTTTCATGGGTTCGCACAAACAGTGTTCCGAGCTGAACGGCTGTCGCCCCGGTGTCGAGCGTCCGCCGGATGTCCCGTCCTCCGGTGAGACCCCCCGCTGCAATCAGTGGGACTGTGGAGTTCGGGATCAGCGAGGCAATCAGGGCTGCAATGTCGGTGGTTGGCCTCTCGGCCGGATGGCTGGGATCGAAGACAGCACTGTGGCCTCCCGCTGAACTGTGCTGGACTACAGCAGCGTCGACCCCGTGCTCCTGGGCTACGACTAGCTCACGTTGGCATGTCACCGTTGAGATGACCACGGTGCCGCGTTGCTGGAGTGCGCCAATGATTGCCCGGTCCGGTAGCCCGAAAGTCAGGCTTACGAAGGGGACTGGCTCGTCCATCAGGGTGCGGACTTTGGAGTCCCAGCCGTCGTCGTCGTACTGGGGATCGGGCAGTACCACGCCATAACGGTCAGCAAGGGAAGCCAGCTTCGCGCGGTAGGCCAACAGCGGTTCCCGGTTTTTCGCAGGACCACCGGGAACGAACAGGTTCACCCCGAAAGGCAGGCCGGTCAAGCGGACCGATGCAATCTCAGCGCGCAAAGCCGTGACTGATTTGTAGCCCGCAGCGAGGAAGCCAAGGCCGCCGGCCCGCGCGACAGCTGACACCAAGGCCGGGGTCGATACGCCGCCGGCCATGGGCGCCGCGATGATTGGGGAAGGGAACATCACTCAGTCCTGTGGTCGGTCGCGTTGACCACTGAAAGGGCAGTGGTGCAGTTAGTAATCAGCTTTTCGAGCTGATGTCGGAGTAATCCGTCGTCCACACCGTCGTCGACGGCGCTAAGCGTCGCTTCGAGCCCGTGCCACGCGGCGTCGGTTAGCCGCCGACCCGAGAGCGTCAGGTCGACCACGTTCGCCCGCGGATCTGCGGCGTTGATCGACACGCTGACCAGGCCCTGCTCCCTGAGCTGGTGGACGCGTTGAGTGACCGATGCCCTGCTCACGTCGAGTCCCTGGGCTATTGCCCGCTGCGGAGACGGGCCAGCGATGCGAAGGGTCAACAGGACCAGGAAAGGTGCGTAGTGGATGCCATGACGTGCGATGAGGTACTCGTCGGACACCCGGGTCACCAGTGTTGTTGCCCGGTGCAGCTTGAACACGGTCGACTGTCGGAGATCCATACTGTTAAGTAGTTAACATTTTGCCCGGCGGGTCAAGTTCCAGCATCTGACGAGCGATACATTGCCGGGAGCAGGACCACTCACACCGCACGCTGGTTAGACTTGCCGCCATGAGTGCTGCATGGGATACGAGGATTGGGGCTTACGGGCTGATTATCGACAACGGCAAAATCCTTCTGGCGCATTGGAACGAATCCGGGGCCGCTGGCTGGACTCTTCCCGGCGGAGGTTTGGAGTTGGGCGAAGACGCGCCGGCTGCTGCCGTCCGCGAAATATATGAAGAGACCGGCTACACGGCCGAGCTCGATCACCTGTTGGGTGTCGACAGCCTCCACATCGCAGCATCCGACCGCCTCAACGGTTCTGACAGGCCGATGCACGCACTCAGGATTGTTTATCGAGCTCGCACCATCGATGGATCGCTCCGCCATGAGGCTAATGGATCGACCGACCGGGCCGCCTGGGTGAACCTCTCCGACCTGCCCACCCTTGACCGGGTGGGGCTGGTAGATGTCGCCTTATGCATGGAGAATTTACTGTGAGGACAATCAGTGAACATGCTGCAGCAGTGCGGATTTACCCAGCGGGTTAGCGCCCACTGCACGAATCACTTCCCTGGTACGCCGGTGAATCAGGCCTGGCCAACGCGCTCGTCGGGAGAGCTTCGAGGCTTACGGCGTCGAGGGCGGGTCGAGAGTTGTTAGCCTCAGGGCTGGACCAGTATAGGCAGATCTGAGCGGCCTGCCGCCAGGGAAGAGGTCCAGGCCAAGGACTATCGGAATAGGTTCCGTCAGCCGTAACGAAAGGCAGCGCCGAGAGGCGCTACGGAGTGCTAATCACGTATCCCACCGCTCTGCTGTGGCATCCTGTGTAAATGGCAGAATTCAAGCAGTCAAACAAGCTCCAGAACGTTCTCTACGACATCCGGGGGCCGCTGCTCGATCATGCCAAGTTCATGGAGGCCGAAGGACACCGGATCCTGAAGCTGAACATTGGTAATCCAGCGCCGTTTGGTTTCGAAGCCCCGGAAGCCATCCTGGTGGACATGATCCGCCATCTCCCCAAAGCCCAGGGCTACAGCGACTCCCGCGGCATTTTTTCAGCACGAACGGCAGTGGTGCAGTACTACCAGGGTCGCGGCCTTACCCACATGGACGTCGACGACGTCTACCTGGGCAACGGTGTCAGCGAACTGATCACCATGTCGTTGCAGGCCTTGCTGAACAACGGCGACGAGGTACTCGTGCCCACCCCCGACTACCCACTGTGGACCGCATCGGTGTCCCTGGCCGGTGGCACTGCCGTGCACTACCTCTGCGACGAGGAAAACCATTGGTGGCCCGATCTCGAGGATCTTGCAGCAAAGATCACGAGCCGGACCAAGGGAATAGTACTCATCAACCCCAACAACCCCACCGGGGCGGTCTACCCACGCTCAATCATCGAGGGGATGGTGAAGTTGGCGCGCGAGCACGACCTCATCATCTTCGCCGATGAAATCTACGAAAAGATCCTGTACGACGATGCGGTTCACATCAACGCGGCGACCGTCACGGGTGACGACGTGCTGTGCCTGACCTACAGCGGTCTTTCGAAGGCATACCGGATCGCCGGGTTCCGAAGCGGCTGGATGGCGATTACTGGGCCCAAGCATCGGGCTGCAGATTACATTGAAGGGATCAACCTGCTGGCCAACATGAGACTCTGTGCCAATGTTCCGGCCCAGCACGCGATCCAGACAGCGCTGGGCGGGCACCAGAGCATCAATGACCTCATCCTGCCCGGGGGACGGCTGAAGCAGCAGCGCGATAAGGCCTATCAGCTGTTGAACGAGATCCCCGGCGTGAGTTGCGAACTGGCGCAGGGTGCGTTGTACCTGTTCCCACGGCTGGACCCCGAAATGTATCCGATAAAGGACGACGAACAGTTCGCCCTCGACCTGCTCAAGCAGCAGAAGATCCTGATCTCCCACGGCCGCGCCTTCAACTGGATCAATCCCGACCATTTCAGAATGGTCACGCTGCCCAACGTGGACGACCTTGAGGATGCCATCGGCAGGCTAGCCGAG
>NZ_ALPM01000022.1:0-11419 GCF_000294595.1 Arthrobacter sp. TB 23
TACAAGCCATAAATCGCTTCTGGAAGGAACACTATGACGCCCGCAACCCCAGCGTTTGAGACCAGCCCCAGCAAGGCCCTGCTGGTGGGGCCGGATATCGACCTCGCCTCGATCGATTCCCGCTCCACCCCCGGATTTTCGGGGGGTAAGAAAAAGGGCCGGCTCAAGCTGGACGCTGAGAACGCGGAGCTGTCGGAGCTTCAGGAGAAACTCTTTGCCGAAAGCAGGTTCGGCAGCGAGGTCTCGCTACTCGTGGTGCTCCAGGCCATGGATACTGCGGGAAAGGGCGGAATTGTCCGCCATGTGGTGGGGGCAGTCGATCCGCAGGGCGTCAAGCATTACGCATTCAAGGCACCCACGGCCGCAGAGAAGCGCCACGACTTTCTTTGGCGGATCAAGAAACAGTTGCCCGGTCCCGGAATGATCGGCGTCTTCGATCGCTCCCACTACGAAGACGTACTGATCCAGCGGGTGCGCGGATTGGCGAAGCCATCGGTGATCGAGGAGCGCTACGACGTCATCAGGGATTTCGAAGCGTCGCTGGTGGAATCAGGAACACGCATCATCAAGGTAATGCTCCACATCAGTCCGGAGGAGCAGAAAGCTCGACTGGCGGAACGGCTTGAACGCAAAGACAAACACTGGAAGTACAACACCGGCGATCTGGACGAACGCGAGTTGTGGGACGAGTACCAGGCCGCCTATCAACTGGCGATTGAGCGCACGACCACCCCTGAGGCGCCGTGGTTTGTGGTTCCCGCAGACCGGAAGTGGTACGCACGGATGGCTGTTCAGCAACTCATCATCGACGCGCTTCAGGATATGCAACTCAGTTGGCCGAAAGCCCAGTTCGACGTCGAAGCCGAGCAGGCACGCCTCGCCCAGTCCTGACCGACGTCCCCACCAGCCAACCCGCCCGGCCGTCCTTGGTCGTGGTGACTAGCTAGCCGGTTTGCTCGGCTTTGTCGCGGGCCGCCGCGAGACGTTTCTTGGCCCCCTCAAGCCAGGATTCGCAATGATCGGCTAGCGCCTCGCCTCGTTCCCATAGGGCCAGGGAACGTTCAAGGGTCACTCCGCCGGCCTCAAGCTGGCTGACGACCGAGACGAGTTGCTCGCGTGCCTGTTCGTACGACAATTTGCTGACGTCTTGATCTGCTGTCGGGTCGTTGGCAGCAGATCCGGTGGGCTGGCTCATGGGGTGTCCTCTGGATTGGTGATGTGGGGGTGGCTGGATGCGAGGGTTGAGGCGGCGAGTTCACCGCGCGCCAGACGGATCTTGAGCAGGGACCCGGGAGGAGTCGACGCGGCATCCCGCGCGATGGACCCATCCTCAAGCTGGACCACCGCGTAGCCGCGGTCGAGGGTGTTCTGCGGAGAAAGTGACCGGATCTGGGAACGAAGGTGGTGCACTCGGTCCGTGTCGCGCGAGACGGCCGACGACACCGCGAGCCGGGCGCGCCCTCGTAACCTCTCAACGTCATCCACCCGTACCGACACCATCCCCTCAGGCTGGGCCAACACTGGCCGCGAACGGAGGTGGGTGAGCCGCTCGGTTTCCCTTGCAACGAGCGTTCCAATGGCCCGGGAGAGTTGCGCCCGAGACTGCCGGATCCGTTCGAATTCCTCAGCGACGTCGGGAACCACGCGCTTGGCTGCATCGGTGGGGGTGGACGCACGGAGATCCGCCACCTCATCAATCAGTGGTCGGTCTGCTTCATGCCCGATTGCGCTCACCACTGGAGTCCGGGCCGCTGCTACCGCCCGGACCATCTCTTCACTGCTGAACGGCAGAAGGTCTTCGAGTGAGCCGCCACCCCGGGTAATGATGATGACGTCCACAGTGGGCATGGCGTCCAATTCGGCCAGTGCCGCGGTCACCTGGCCGACGCAGCCAACCCCCTGAACCGCGACCTCCCGGATCTCGAACTCGACGGCCGGCCACCGCAGGCTGGCGTTTCGTAGTACGTCCTTCATCGCGTCCGAACCGCGCCCGGTGATCAACCCAATCCGGTGGGGGAGCAGAGGGAGGGGTTTACGGAGCCGTGCGGCGAACAGACCCTCGGCGGCGAGTGACTGCCGAAGCCGTTCAATCCGCGCCAACAGGTCACCGAGGCCCACCTGCCGGATCTGCCACGTCTGCATGGATAGGCGCCCGGTCTTCAGCCAGAAGTCAGGCTTCAGTTGGGCCACCACACGTGAACCGTGTTCGAGCGGCAGGTCCAGGCGGGACAACACGTTGCCGCGGATCGTCAACGGCAGCGACACCTCGGCGTCGACATCCCGTAGCGTCACGAAACACATATTGGACCGGCGGTTCACTTCAATAATCTGCCCTTCAACCCAGGCGGCCGGAGCGCGTTCCAGATGAGCCTTCAACTTCTCGGAGAGCAGGTGAAGGGGCCAGGGCCGCTCGGCCGTTGTTTCGGCCGCGGTGGCAGGAAGAGTCGTGGGCTGAGATGGGTTTACACCAGCCAGGTCCTGGCTCTGGAGGCGCACACCGTTGGAACCGTTGCGCGGCTGCACCGCGCCGTCGTCATTCATCAGTTGACACTCCCAACGCTTGTGGCTGGAACAAGGCGTGGCGTTGCACCTTGTTCCCTTCATGTTTATCAGCTTGCGCCCCCGGCCGGGTCCACACAGACTCGGTGTGGAGGAAGAGTCCAGCTGGCCGGGGCATAATCAATACTTCTCTCACTACAAGGCAGGACAGAATATGCGGACGTTTGGTGCGGCGTTTTTCACGCTGGTAGCGCTGGTGCTGGCCGGGATTGCCCTGCCGGGTGCCTGGATCGACAGGAACTTCGTGCAGGTGGACGGTTTCGTTGAGCTGGCCGGACCGCTTGGCTCTGATCCCGAGTTTCAGGCGCAGCTAACGTCAGCCCTAGCCTCCGAAGCCACCGCAAATGCTGGACTTCCCGAGGCCCTGACCGGCATTGTTGAACCGCTCATCGCGGAGGCGGCGGGCAACGTCGTTGGCCTGCCAGGCTATCCAGCGGCATGGAATGACACGTTGCAGCGGTCGCACGAGCTGAGTTTCCCGGCCGACGCCGACGTGTTCAACGGTGTTGACTCGCCCGAACCCGTAAGGCTCGATCTCGCCCCGGTTCTCGCCCTCGCCCTTGAGGAAGTGGGGACAAGACTGGGGGTAGACGTCCCGGCCCCGGAGCAGACCCTGGTGGAAGTCGCTTCACCGGAGCGGCAAAGCACTGTGGGCCAGCTTGCGGCCGTCGCGGGGCTGTGGCCGATACTGGGTGCCGGCGCGGTGGTGAGCGCACTGAGCGCCCTTGGGCTAGCCCGACGGCGGAGCACAACCCTGGCGTTCCTGGGCCTGGGCACGGCGGCCCTCGGGGTGCTCTACTGGGCGGGGGTCCGGGCCGCGCCAGAGATTCTGGAACGGGTGCGGGCCGAGCGCGGGGCATCTGAAGGTTCCATCTCCGCCCTGTTTCAGGACGGTTTGGTAGCCCGGGCCGCGGAGGTCAGCGAGCCGCTATGTCTGGCGGTCATCGGAGTGGGAGTGGTGTTGCTCCTGGTAGGGGTAGCATCCCGGCTGATCAGCGGCGGTCGAAGAACAACCGTGGCTTAGCTCTCAGCGGATCAGGGCCAGCTGTCTCGGGTCAGAGGGCCCACAACCGTTAGCATTGAGGGATGACCAGCACAGCAGTCTCAGTGCCCATGCCCTCGGTGCCCAGGAGGCGGCGCTCGCCTGCCGAGATCGACGCCGCGCAGCCCGTGTCGGGGGGACGCAAAGTCCTGCTCGCTGCACCGCGCGGCTACTGCGCCGGAGTGGACCGGGCCGTAATCGCCGTCGAGAAAGCTCTCGAACACTACGGCGCGCCGGTGTACGTGCGCAAACAGATTGTTCACAACCTGCACGTGGTCTCCACGCTTGAGGCCAAGGGTGCCATCTTTGTGGAAGAGAACGAGGAGGTACCCGAGGGTGCCCTGGTGGTCTTTTCCGCCCACGGCGTCTCGCCAGCAGTGATCCAATCGGCAGCAGACCGGGGGCTGCGCACCATCGACGCCACGTGCCCTCTGGTGACCAAGGTCCACAAGGAAGCGGTCCGCTTTGCGAGGGACGATTTCGACATCCTGCTGATCGGTCATGAGGGCCATGAGGAAGTAGAAGGCACCGCGGGGGAAGCCCCGGAGCACATCCAGATCGTCAACGGTCCGGAGGATGTGGACAAGGTGACGGTCCGCGACCCCGACAAGGTGATCTGGTTGTCGCAGACCACCCTTAGCGTCGATGAGACGATGCTCACCGTCAACCTGCTCAAGGAACGCATCCCCACCCTGCAGGACCCGCCGAGTGACGATATTTGCTATGCCACCTCCAACCGGCAGGCAGCGATCAAGAAGATCTCACCCAGCTCGGATCTGGTGATCGTGGTTGGTTCAGCCAATTCCTCCAACTCGGTACGACTGGTCGAAGTGGCCCTCGAATACGGCGCGAAGGCCTCTTACCGGGTCGATTTTGCGAACGAGGTGGACGAGAGCTGGTTCGAGGGCGTCTCAACCATTGGTGTCACATCGGGTGCATCTGTCCCCGACAATCTGGTCCAGGATGTATTGCGTCTCCTCGCAGACTATGGGTACGGCGACGTCGAGGAAGTGGTCACGGCCGAGGAGGACATCATTTTCTCGTTGCCCAAGGAAATCCGCGCCACCCTCAAGGCGATGGGGGATTCCACCAGCGGCATCGGTGGCAGGGGACCCCGGCCCAAGCGCTGAGGCCCGTCCTACGCGCTGCGGCGGTCGCCGTCGTTCCCTGACGCGTTATCCTCAAGCAGCTCGGGTGCGCTCAGGAGCCGTGGTGTTGACTCCACCGCTGGTACCCGGAGCGTGCTGGACGGCTGCGCCGGATCGGTCGACGAGCCGTCCAGGGAAGCGGAATCGAAGTCGTTGATGCGGCGGGCCGTTGGCAAGACCCGTGATTCAAGGGTTCCCACAAACGAGTTGTATTTCTCCACCGACGATTTCAGTGAATTGCCGAGCCTGGTCACGTGCTCTCCCATGGTGCCTAGCCGGTCATAGAGCTGCCGGGACAGGTCAAACAGCTCTTTGGCATTTTCGGTCAGGACATCCTGCCGCCAGCTGTACGCCGCACCTTTCAAAATGGCCAGAAGCGAAACCGGTGAGGCTAGTGCCACGTTGCGGGTGAAGGCGTAATCGAGAAGGCCGGGATCTGCGCGCAGCGCCGATGAAAGCACCGACTCTACGGGAATGAAACACACCACCAACTCCGGCGTGTTCTCCACGCCCTGCCAGTACCGCTTTCGTGCCAAGGCATCAATGTGGGCCCGCAGCGCTTTGGCATGCTGCTGCAGCAGGATCTCGCGCTGGCTGGCCGGCTGGCCGTCTCCACCGTCGGATCCCTCGGGCAACTCCTGGGCGTCAAGGAACGCAGCCAGCGGCACCTTCGCATCCACTACCAGCTGTTTACCACCGGGCAGCTGAACGATCATGTCGGGCCTGGCTGAGGTGTCTTTGGCGCCAGCGCTGAGCGTGATGGTTGTCTGCTCCAGGAAGTCGACGCGGGGCAGCATTCCTGCCGCCTCCACCACCCGTCGAAGCTGTACCTCCCCCCACTGGCCGCGGGCGCTGTTGCTCCGCAGTGCAGCCGTCAGCGAATGCGTGGTGGATAGGAGTTGCGCGTCCGAGTGCCGTGCCTCCCTGAGTTGTTCGGCGAGTTGCCCGAACTGCTCCACCCTGTCGCGTTCGAGGATCCCCACCTGAGACTGGAGATGAGTCAGCTTGTCGGCCACCGGTGCCAGCGCACGCAAGACCGACTGATCACCCGCTGACCGGGAGGTGAGCTCACGGTTTTGGGCGACCAGCATCCGGTTTTCCGCTGTTGCAGTAGCCAACGCGGCGTTGGTGCTCCCCAGACGCTCGCCGACGTCGTCGAGCTCCTCTGCCAAACGCTGCACCTTGAGCCGTGCCGCCCAGGCGACACCCACCGCCCCGAGGATTGCGCCGATGAGCACCGACAATACGATCAAAACCACAATGAATCCGTCCATGCCACCACCATCTCAGTCAGCACCGACATTCTGGTTCACCCGCCGCGGCGCGGTGGAAGCTGGGGCAAACGGTAGACTCTATTCCCGTGGCTCTTACTATTGGCATCGTCGGACTGCCCAACGTCGGCAAATCAACCCTATTCAATGCGCTCACCCGCAACAATGTGCTTGCTGCGAACTACCCGTTCGCGACCATCGAGCCGAACGTCGGGGTGGTGAGCCTGCCTGACGCACGGCTTGGCAAACTGGCCGAAATCTTCGGGTCGCAGCGCATTCTGCCAGCCACCGTTTCTTTCGTTGACATCGCAGGGATCGTCAAGGGCGCGTCGGAGGGCGAGGGACTGGGAAACCAGTTCCTGGCCAACATCCGTGAGGCCGAGGCTATTGCTCAGGTAATCCGCGTGTTTGACGATCCCGATGTGATTCACGTTGACGGCAAGGTCGATGCTCGTTCCGACATGGAGACAATCAATACCGAGCTGATCCTTGCTGACCTCCAAACCCTTGAGAAAGCCATTCCCAGGGTTGAGAAGGAAGTCAAGATCAAGAAGCGGGAACCGGCGCAGCTCGCAGCCATGGTTGCCGCGCAGTCGGTGCTGGAACGCGGCGACACCATTTTCGCCTCGGTCGCCAAAGACAAGCTGGAGATGGAACATCTTCGCGAACTGAGCTTGCTTACCGCCAAGCCCTTTATCTACGTCTTCAACGCCGACGATTCTGTCCTGGGTAACGAGGAACGCGAGGCCGAGCTCCGTGAACTCGTGGCGCCCGCCGACTGCATCTTCCTCGATGCCAAGCTGGAGTCAGATTTGGTCGAGCTGGACGAGGAGGAGGCTCGCGAAATGCTCGAGATGAACGGCCAGAGCGAGTCCGGTCTCGATCAGTTGGCGCACGTCGGTTTCCATACCCTCGGCCTGCAGACCTATCTGACAGCCGGCCCCAAGGAAACCAGGGCGTGGACCATCACCAAGGGCGCGACCGCTCCCGAAGCTGCGGGAGTCATTCACACCGACTTCCAACGCGGCTTCATCAAGGCAGAGGTGGTCTCCTTCGACGATCTGGTGGACGCCGGATCGATGGCTGAGGCCAAGTCCCGCGGCAAGGTCCGCATTGAGGGCAAGGAATACGTTATGGCCGACGGCGACGTCGTGGAGTTCCGATTTAACGTCTAGTTATGTTTGGATCACCTGAGCCACACAAGGACGCCGTGCAAGACACTTTAGCTCCTGGGTGACGCGTTGATAGGCCCATTAGTATGGGTCCTCGCGCCCTGCTGGAGTGCCGCGCACAATTTGGGAACCGAATGGGGTGCGCCTAGGGCCCGGCGCTCCATTGAACCCAGCGATCCTTGGATGGCTTAGTTCCTCTGGGCTGCTGGGCAGTTTTTTTGAGGTGACTTACTCGTCTACTTTCGTGGACATTCGTCTACTTTCGTGGACATTCGTCTGTTTTTTTGAAAGACTATCCCTGTCCCGGAGCGCAGAGAGGAGCGAGAATGCGCCTGCAAAATCCGTTCGCAGTCGTCAGTACAACCGGCCTCGATTCTCAAGTACTTACTGTGCTGGCTCGAACCGAACAGTACCTTTCAGTTCACCAGATCCACCAGCTGTTGCCCGAGGAAGGATCGCCTCAAGGTGTACGCAAGTCCGTGGTTCGGCTTGTGGAACAGGGTGCAGTTCTGGAACGTGCGACGGGCCGAAGTTATGCCTACGCGTTGAATTTGGACCATTTGCTGGCGGAGGCCATTCAGGCTATCGCCAACGCAAAGAGCGAGCTGCTTTCCAGGATGAGTCAGATTATTTCCGAGTGGCGGATCCAACCGCTCACCGTAAAGATCTTCGGTTCAGCTGCCCGTAACGAGATGCGCGCAGACAGCGACATTGACCTCCTCGTCGTCATGCCAGACTCGGCGATAGAAGACGCTGTAGAAGACTCAGTGCGTCGACTTGCCGCCCAGGCGACCCTGTGGACCGGCAACGACGTGCGCCCCCTTGTTTACCGAAGTTCAGAAGTGCGGCCAGCGAGCATCTTCAACTCTATCCTCGAGGATGGTATCGACATCGCGGGAGACCCGTCCTGGCTTCGCAAACAACTCCGAAGAGACAAGGCCCGTACATGACTCCGAAGGATGTCAGCACCAGAACCGTCGCAGCCGACAAGATGGTCCAGCAAGGCCGACTTGCCAAAGCCAAGCAGTTCCTGCAGGTAGCAGACGATGCTCGGGAACTCTCCGACGGAGAGGACGTCGCGGATGCTTGCGTGACCCTGTACGTTCATGCCGGAATCGCGGCTGCAGATGCAATCTGTGCTGGCGCGCTAGGGAAACATGCCAAAGGCCAAGACCACCAGGATGCGATCGCCTTGCTCGCCTCGGTAGATAAGCAAGCTTCCAACTCGCTCGGTGTCCTGCTTGGAATGAAGACCCGGGCCGGTTACGGACATGACCCCATCAGCGGGACCAAGCTCACTAGCGCCGAGCGGGCGGCTCGATCGCTGGTTGAGAAAGCATCACTGTAGGGGCCGCCTGACACAGAGGTGCAAGGTTTGCCGTTACGGTCAGGGGCTCCGACACCCATCGCGCGCACCTAACAAGTGTGCTGACTCGGCTTGATCTCTCCAGAGATTCAATTCTCCCGACCCCTCGCAGTCGCGCACTGCCCTGATCGTGGTCCAGAAGGTTGCAGGCTCCACTTGGACCCGCGCCGCCGGTAGAGGTTGCTCGGCTACAGAACGTGGTGGAATTTAGATTCAATCTTTAGCTCGATATACCTACGGTCGTTGTAGAAATAACCGGATTTGCTGGCCTCGACGGGGAGCATCGGTGATTGTCACGACAACTCAATGATCGAGTCGTTTCGGTCGCGGATGCAGGTCGAGCTCCTGGACCGATAGAAGGGGAACACCCGGGTCGAACTGGCAAACGCGATGTTCGACTACCTCCAGATCTGGCACAACCGTAAGCGCCGTCATAGCCAGCTGGGTCTGTTGCATCGATTGGTGGCATTTTAACCTGATCCATAGTTTGGTTTCCATCAGACCTCGCTAGTTGATGGCCCTGATTGTAGCGTTGGTGTGTGATTACTTTTCCGGACGGCACTGTGGTTCCTGCTCTGGGGCAGGGAACGTGGAACTTGGGTGACTCTCCTGCCAGCCGGAACGCTGAGATCCTGGCGCTGCGCACAGGTATCGATCTGGGTCTGACCGTGATCGATACCGCCGAAATGTACGGTAATGGGCGCAGTGAGGACCTTGTCGAAGAAGCCATCAGGGGTAGGTCCGATGAGGTTTTCCTGGTGAGTAAGGTCCTACCCTCGAACGCCTCCGCATCAGGGACGATCGAGGCCTGTCATGCAAGCCTGAACCGTCTGGGCACTGACTGCCTGGACCTGTACCTCCTGCATTGGCGGGGAAGATTCCCATTCGAGGAGTCCGTCGCAGCGTTCGAGTCCCTCATCGAAGAGGGCTCGATCCGTGCGTGGGGGGTGAGTAACCTCGACACCGACGAGCTCCAGAGTTTGCCTGAAGGGTGCCAGACCGATCAGGTGCTGTACAACCTGACCCGTCGCGGTCCGGAGTTCGACCTGATGTCATGGTCCGCTTCGACGAAGATGCCCTTGATGGCCTACTCGCCCGTGGAGCAGGGACGACTACTCGGCAATCCGGCTCTGATACAGATCGCACGTGAGCTTGGCGCGACGCCCGCTCAGGTCGCTCTGGCGTGGACGATGCGCACCAGCAGCGTGCTCGCGATCCCGAAGGCTTCGACCGCCGAGCACGTGCTCGAGAACGCGGCCGCCCGCGACCTTCACCTCAGCGACACCGATCTCGAGCGCCTCGATCGCGCGTTCCCGCCGCCGACACACCCAGGACCCCTCGAAATGCTTTGATACACGTTGGCTTCGGGACCACCGCCAACCCGGCCCCTCAATGTTGTGAGTCATGACGTTCCGGCGCTTGATGATCCGGTGAGCACTAGCTCTGCTAGCTGTAGTTCACGCCACGAGCCAGTCTCGGGGTTCGTACTGCGACCGCACAGCACCGTGGCTTCCGGACAGGGGGTGAAGGATGTCGCTATCTGAGGTGATTCGGCTACGGAACGTGGTGGAGTTCCGCTTCAACGTCTAGGCGGGTCCCGGGTCCAATCTCAGTCGTCCGACAGCCGCTCGGTCAGCTCGTCGAGGAAGCTTCCGGCTTCGCTTTGGGACGGATCGTCAGAGGATGCCCGGTTTATCGCCCCTGGAGGACTTTGGCAGTCTGAGCCACGTCCCCTTTGCTGTCAGCGAGCACAAACGCGTTCTGAACTGCCCGCCCAACCGGCTGAGCTCGGGAGGTGAGGTCTCCGCAACCGCATCCCGGAAGAAGCGAAGCCAGTGGCCAGCCGGGTCGACGAGTCTGAATCCGCTTAGCCCGCCGGCGTTCCTGCGGGCGCGCGGTCGTGTGATCCGGGGGAAGCCCCTAAATCGGCAGTTTTCCGTGGGCCTCGCTGAGCCTCGCGGCGAACTCCTCCCAGATCTAGCCTGTGTCGTCGACGATGACGAGGCAGGAGCTGTGCGAAGACTCTGGTGTGTGACCGTCCAGTCCGTCCACATTGGGAACTACCGCATTATCTACACCGTCAACGGCACCGGGGTAGGAGCGTCAAGTCTCGTTCGGCTGTGGTCTTTGAATAGGAGCATCTCAATAACTCGGGCAGCGGTCTCAAGGTCTGCAGCAATAGTCACTACCTAAAGGACAGCGGAAGGATCCAGCAGGGGGCCGGTGACTGGTTTCTGGGTCCACGCAAAATCCCTACACAATTAAGCACGACCAGTGCACCACTTCCTGTGTCAGGTGAGGGAAATGACCTCGTAGGTATGGCCTGCCTCACGCAGCCGCTCAACCAGGACGTTGCCGAGGGCGGTCGCCGGGGTCAGCGATCCTGCGGCGGGCGGCAGGCGGTCGCCGTCGAGGGCAAGTGAGAGCGCTGTCTCCCCGGCCATCACGGCGGTGGCGGCGTAGCCAGGGTCGCCGGCGGCGGCTGCGATGGCCCGGTACCGCCGGCCGCTCTCCGTGGAAGCATTCACCTGGGAATGGAACCAGCCTGAGCGCCGCACGGCCTCGCTCGGGCCAGCACCGGGCGACGGAAGGACGCGGTCCAGTAGTTTCCTCGTGAAAGGTAGGGTCAGTGCGGCTCCAAACAGCCGTATGCCAAGCGCCGTCGCTCCGGCGATGACGGCGCCGACGGGCCCCCGCCCCATACCCATCACTTCGCCGTACCGCAGCGACCTACCGTAGGCCCAACCCTGCAGGGCATTGCTGCGACGTACGATCCGCGTGTTCGCCGACGCCATGATGAAGGGCGCGGCCCACAGGCCGTCCTCCGAACGGCCGACCCACCCCAGATCCGGCGGCTGCCG
>NZ_ALPM01000022.1:11424-55249 GCF_000294595.1 Arthrobacter sp. TB 23
CCGGGTCGCTGGCTCCGCCGTCCGGTCCGGACTGAGGCAGTAGGGATCACCCGCGAGCGATCGCAGCACAGGGTCCGCCCGCACACCGTCCAACTGCCCACGCATCGACTCGATGGTGCCGCCGCTAAAGCCGCCCTTCGCCCTGGCGACGAGCTGAACCTCGGTCAGGCCACCCGCACCATCGGCCTCCGCAGCTTGGTGCAGGAGGAGAACCGCGAGATCCGACGGGACGGAATCGTAGCCGCACGCATGGACAATCCGTGCACCTGTAGTCCTCGCCAGAGCGTCCCAACGGTCGATAGCTTCACGGACGAATGACACCTCGCCCGTCAAGTCCCCGTAGTGGGTGCCGGCGCGGGCACACGCCTCGACAACCGGCAGCCCATACTTCGCGTAGGGACCCACCGTGGTGAAGAGAACACTGGTACTCGCGGCCA
The DNA here is from genome assembly GCF_000294595.1 of Arthrobacter sp. TB 23. NCBI lineage: Bacteria > Bacillati > Actinomycetota > Actinomycetes > Micrococcales > Micrococcaceae > Arthrobacter > Arthrobacter sp. TB 23. Next base: position 11,862 of record NZ_ALPM01000022.1, read on the forward strand.
GCGCCGCGAGGGAGTCAGGGCGCCCCGAATCGGCCTCGATAAGGGCCCAGTCCTGCGCGGCGACGGGCAGCCTGGACCGTACGGCCTCGAGCTTCTCTTTCGACCTCCCCGCGAGTCCCACACGCAGGTCCGGTGGAGCGTGGTTCGCAAGATATTCTGCGATCAGTTCACCGACGAAGCCGGTCGCACCGAAGAGGACGATGTCGTGGTCGCGTGCTGGGGCCTCCATGCTTGCAGTCTTCCACAGCAGAGGCCGAACCAGCACCGGGAAGCGCCTTCCCTCCTGTAGTTGAAGCGCTCCCGTCACCCCGAAACCAGATCACCGATCATCACTGGCCCGGTCAGCTCACTCATCAAGCTCCGTATCTCAGCAAGGAGTTGTGATGACCGTTGCGCCCAAGACCAGGAGGGCGCATGGGTGGGCCATCACCTTGCCTGGTAGCTCTGGCGCCGGCGGGGACTTTTGGCCCTGTCCGGCGAAGCGGATGCAAGAGAACCTGTTGTCTCCGGACCGCGTCGGATCATCGAACGCCATAAAAAGCGTTCTTCGACGCGGAAGCGAGGAGGCAAATCAACATGCGGGCGAAATCGCCATGGGACAGCTGATTCTCAGTCGCGGCCGATCCGTCAAAGTGGGTCTGGCCGGTGCCATCGTCTTCTTGAATGCGATTAAACCGTTGGGAATCTGGACGCTGCCCAAGCTTGTGCTTACTGGTGGCCTGGCATGGCTGCTGAAAGAGGAGTACCCGACGAGTGTGTGGCATTCACTTCGTTCACCCTCGCATCGCAAAGTCATTCAAGGAACAGTTCCATGAAGCTGGCGAAGGAGGAGCTCACCGTTGCCCTTGAGGATATCGGGGGCACGTCATGGTGGGCGAGCATCCTGACAACGCTCGGGTCCCAATACGGAAGCACTCATCTGCGGTTCGTGGGGCAAGTCGACGGAAAGACCCGTTACAAGAGCTCGACGTTCCCTTCAGCAAGGTCGGTCACCCCAGTGTCACCCGAGGAGAGCTGGTCCCCGGGAATGAACGCAGCATTGGCAGAACTGAAGCGGGATCTGGCAAGGGACGGCTGGAAACAAGTCTCAGGGGACCAGGACCCCAGCTCCCTCCGGTACGAGCGTTAACGACATGTCATCCCGCAGATGATCAGGAAAGGGTAACCGCGGCGACCGGGGGAGGGAGTTTCGCCTCAGCGTCTAATCGCTGAGGCAGGTGGACCTAATAATTCTCAGGGGTAGGGCTGCTAGCCTCGCATCATGCGCAAGACACCGGCACGAGGATCTCACACCCATGGAGGGGAACGCATTCTGATCCTGTCCGCAGGGGTGGGAGCGGGCCACAACAGCGCCGCGGCGGCGCTACAGCAGGAGTGCGCAGGACGGTCCGACATCGCCGACGTTCAGGTCTTGGACGTGCTGCAGGTCAGTAGCGTGCTGTACCGTGCGCTGCTGGCCAAAGGCTACTTCGTGCTGGTCGAGGGCCTGCCATGGCTGGTGGATTGGGGTTATGACCTAAGCGATCCGCCATACCGGCGCCGCGGCCCAATCGACCCTTGGACAAGGGCGAACGCCGTTCCGGTGATCAGTGAGATCAAGCGATTCCGGCCGACCGCTATCGTGTGCACGCATTTCCTGCCAGCCCAGCTCCTGGCGTCGGTGCTCCTTCGCGGTGTAACTGACGCGAAGACCGCTGTGGTGACCACGGACTACGACTTCCAGGGTCTGTGGCTTCCCGGCGCGTTCCACTCGCTGTTCGTGGCCAGGGAGGAGGCAAGGATCGAGTTGATGGCGCTCGGCCTTCCTTCCGACCGAGTGGCAGCCACGGGCATCCCGATCGCCAAACAGGTCGATGGGGTGCCCGAGCCCGCGCCCGATACCAATGAACCCCCCATGCTGCTGATCTCGGCGGGCGCCACCGGCGGCGACTATGCGGTCTCGGTAGTGCGGCAGACGATGCACATGCGCTCGCCGTTCACGGCCACGATCATCTGCGGACGCAACGATGCTCTGCGCCATCGCATCGAGCAGCTGGTGGCTCCCGCTGGCGAGCGTTACCGCGTGCTCGGTTTCACGGAGGAGATGCCGCACCTGCTGCGCCGTGCCGACCTGTTCGTGGGCAAGCCCGGCGGGCTGTCGGCGTCGGAGTGCATGGCTGCAGGGCTGCCCATGGTGCTGGTGAACCCCATTCCGGGGCAAGAGGTTCGCAACGGCGACTACCTGATGGAGCAGGGGGCAGCCGTACGCTGCAACACAGCCGCGACGATCGGCTGGAAGATCGACGAGGTGCTGCGCGAGCCGGGCCGGCTGCAGCGGATGCAGGCGGCGGCACGGAGAATCGGCCGCCCTGACGCCGCCGCGGACGTGCTGACCGGTCTGCTGGAAGGGCCGTCACGTCCGCTGATCGTCACCCGCGCAGCGCAGAAGACAATTCTCGCCGCGAGCGGGCAGCGCATCGTGGCCACCGATCTGACCGGGCCATCCGCGCTGGTACGGCTTATCGACTCGGCCGCGGGAAGCACCGTCGCGCTGCTGCAAGCCGAGGAGTTGGGTGATCTCCAGAAGCGGTACACGACCCCGGACGGAGGCCTGGTACTGCGGCGGGGCCAGGCGCGTCTGTGGCTCCGGTGGGAGGCGCGGCGGTTGCTCCGAGCCCTGCTGCGGAGCGATAAGGCGCTGCCTGTCCGGGTCGAGGGCCTGTCAAAATCCCCGGCCATTCCACCCGAATGACGGGAAGAACGCGACCCCCTATCGGCCCCGGGTGGCGAACCGTCCTGGCCAGCAAGGAAAATTTCTCGTTGGTGCATCAGCTACTGACGGTGCCCACGGGAGCATTGAACCCTCAACGCCGGACTAAAGTCCCTATTCCTAGCGAACCCTTGGGAGTAGCTTTCAAAGTGCGGCCCCGCGACGGGGCGAGGCCGCACCCAAGGGGGCATCATGACCAGGCTTTCGGCATTCAGTGTATTGGGGCTCTCCAGTCTCATCGTGCTCACAGGCTGTTTCGGTCCACCGGCCGCCGCCCCGACGAGCAGCCCCGCGGCGCCAACGACGACAGCAAGCCCGTCCGTTACGCCCACTCCGAGTACGCCCACTCCGAGTACGCCCGCTCCGGGTACGTCCTCGCCGAGCACACCTTCGGCCGCCCCTACTTCCACAGCTGCTGTGCCGCCGTCCTCCGCCCCCGCAAGCCCTCCAGAGACGGTGGAACCAACGCCGACGGGACTTCCGGAGCAAGTCGCTCCGCTGACCATCTACTATGTCGCGGTCGACGATAACGGCGTTTCAGGACCGAGGATCGGCTGCGGTGACAGTCTGATCGCCACGACCACGGGCCCGGTCCGATTCACGGACCAGGTGGGTCCCAGCATGGAGGCCCTGCTCGCGAACAAGAGTCGCGACGTTGGCTTGTCGGGGCTCGTGAATGTGTTGTACCAGTCAGACCTCACCTATGTCGGCGGCGAGCTGAACGGCAATACCATCACGATCTGGCTCACCGGGCAGTTCATGCTCGGGGGTGTCTGCGACATACCGCGCGCACAGGCGCAGCTGGAATACACCGCCATGACCGCTGCCGGTGCCACAAGTGCCCGCGTGTTCGTCAACAACCGCCCGATTGACGAGGTGCTCAGCCTGAAATAGGGCGAGACGTGGTAGCTGAGACACGACTACCTGGCCCCCTGGGGTGGGTTCGAGAGGATCCCAGGCCTTCCTGACTGACCGGTGGGCGGTAGCCAGCAAGCTTCATACCGTAGCCTAGAAGAGCCGCTGTCAGCCGGTGTTGGTCTCATCTGCCGGAGGAAAGAATGAAAAGAGTGCGCCCGCGTCCTATGCTGCGAATCGGCGTTCTGACGGTCGTCGCACTGCTGGTCACTAGCGGCGTCGTCTCCTGCTCGGTCCAGAAGTCATCGGAGGGGAGCGGCTCCGATGACTCCGCTACCACTCCGGCCCGCATCAACGGCTACCGGAGCGTCGGCTATTTCCCCCAGTGGGGCGTCTATGGGCGACAATTCCCCATGAAGGCTCTTCAGGACTCTGGGGCGGCCGGAAATCTGAGTCACATCAACTACGCCTTCGGGAACATCCATCACGAGACGCTGACATGCTTCGAGGCAAACAAGGCTCAGGGGAGCGGCCCGGACGGTTCCGACGGTGCCTCCGATGCATGGGCGGACTACGGCATGGCCTACGACGCCGATGCCTCCATTGCCGGAACCGGGGACACACCAGAGCAACCGCTGGCCGGATCCTTCAATCAGCTCCGGCAGCTGAAGGCTGCCAACCCGGGCCTGCGTGCGGTGATCTCCCTCGGTGGCTGGACCTGGTCGAAGAACTTCTCGCGTGCCGCGGCGACCGATGAATCCCGCAAGGCCCTCGTCGCCTCCTGCATCGACCTCTACATCAAGGGCAACCTCCCGATGATCGAGGGCAGGGGAGGGGACGGTGCTGCGGCCGGTATCTTCGACGGCATCGACATCGACTGGGAATGGCCGGGTACCGATAAAGGGCTCGAGGGAAACGGCGTGGACACCGAAAACGACGCCGAGAACTTCCGGCTGCTGCTGCAGGAATTCCGGGAGCAACTCGATGCGCAGGGGGCGAGCACGGGTGCCTCCTATTCCCTGAGCGCCTTCCTTCCAGCAAATCCCGAGGTGATCGAGGCCGGCGGCTGGAACGACCCCGCACTCTTTGACTACCTCGACTTCGGAAATATTCAGGGTTACGACCTGTGGGGCACGTGGGAACCGGGCCTGACCGGCCATCAGGGAAACCTCTTCGACGATCCGGAAGATCCACGCCCAGACGGCGAGCGTTTCTCGGTGGACCGGACCGTCAGCGCCTATCTCGATGCCGGAATCGACCCGGCCCAACTCGGCCTCGGGCTCGCAGCGTTCGGCAGGGGCTGGATGGGTGCTGACTCGGCGGAGCCTTGGGGTGAAGCCACCGGACCTGCGCCGGGCGGCGAAGAGCCCGGCCTGGAGGATTACGATGAGCTGCTCGAGGTCGGCGAGGAGTTCACCGACACGACCCTCGGCGCGGCCTGGCGGTTCGACGGCGACAAGTGGTGGAGCTACGACAACCCCGAAACCGTGCGTCTCAAGAGCGACTACATTCTGGAGAAGGGGCTTGGCGGTGGCATGTGGTGGGACCTGGCAGGTAACCGGGACGGTTCGCTCTTCGCTGTGCTGTCCGATCAGTTGCGCGAGACTCCCCAGGGTCCTGCCCGCGACAGGGTGATACCCGAAACCACGGTTCAGCCACCCAGTTCGCCAACACTCACCCCCGGCACAGCCACCCCCGGGGCAACGACGGCGGATGTCCCACCGGCAGCCGAACCCTCCTTGTCGGCCCAGGAGGCAGCGGACGCCGAACCCGTGGTGTGGGAAGAAGGCGCGGTGTACACCGAGGGCCGTCGCGTGATCTTCGAAGACAAGGTGTACCGGACGCAGTGGTGGACCAGGGGCGATGTTCCCGGCACCGAGCAATGGGGGCCGTGGCGGCCGGTGGACGGCTGACCGCCATCGGCCGGGCAGCGCTTCTGAAAGATCGCAGACCATTGCCGTCGCACCCAATCACGGCCATCATCGAGTCATGACCAAATATCTCATCTCTTTCCCGAGCGAAGCGATGGTAGTCACGGAGGATGAGTTCCCCGCCGTCGTCGCCGCCTCCCACGCTGTGATCAAGGACGCCAAGGCCGCCGGCGTGTATGTGTTCGGGGGTGGGATCAACGAGAGCATCGATCCAGTGCTGATCTCTCCCGACGGCGCGGCGAGCAGCACGATCTACCCGAGCAGTGAACTCACGGGCGGGTTCACAGTGCTCGAGTTGCCCACGCGCGACGACGCCGTCGAGTGGGCGAGGAGGATCGCGGTGTCCTGCCGTTGTTCTCAGGAGCTCCGCGAGTTCATGTATGACCCGGACAGCTAGCGGGCGCCGGCAACGTTGTCCTTGGTGTTGTTGGTGACTATCCGCAGCAGAGGACGAAGTTTCGCCCAGTCATTCTTGAGGGCTCTGACCTGTGTCTGGTTTGCTGCTGGCTCCGCGTAGAGGGTGACCCCGCTGGAGCGGACTAGGACATGCCCGCCATATTGCTGTAACGCCTCAGCGAGCGCATAGCCCTCGGGCGACAGTCCAAGCGTGCCCAGGTTGGTGCCTTGAGGCAGGGCAAGCATCGAGCCCATCGGGATATTGCCCGTATAAACGCGCGCTGAATCACCGTCCTCTCGCCGGGCAGGCCAGACGCCGGTGCCGTTGTTGACACTTTTAAGCTGCGCGTTGTCGATACCGATCGCGAGGCTGTGGTTGATGTCGAGGTTCTTGAGTTCGTCCTTCCGGATCAGGCCATGGAGATGGCTGATTCCAGAAGCCCGCGCTCCGGCCGTCATTCCCTCGCCGCGAATGTCGGTTTTCACGAGATAGCGGGCTGTCCACTCAGTCGCAGATATCCGTTGCATGCCCCAAGCCTCGTAGGCGGTTCGGGCGTCGGGCTGGATGATCGACATATGTTGGTCGGTCCCACCCGTGGTGGTTGCGTTGAGCGGGATCCTGATGGAGTGGGTGCCGCCGGCGTCGGCACGCACAGTGGCGACCGGATCGCTTTGCGAGGCCTGTTGAACCGAGATGGACCAACGTTCGCTGTTGACGTTGGTGCCGCCGACGCGAAAGGTTGAGTGTCGCGGGTCCGAAGCGCTGGCGAATCTGATCGCAGGCCCCACCCGGGTATTGGAGAACGCAGAGGTGCTGAAAGGGAAGAGCCTGAAATCCCTTGTCACGGGTATCAAGGGCAAGCTGTGGTCGGGCGGCAGTTGGGAGGCGGTCCGGTACATAAAGGCCGCCATCGCGTCGCGGTTGACGGCTTGCAGCGGCTTGAAGACGTTGCCCGGGTACCCGGTAGAGATTCCGGTGGTAGCCATCCAGCTGATTTCCTTATGAAACCCGACGCCGACCGGAACATCACCGAATGCTGCAGCCCGTGGGGGTGTGAACTGGGGGCTGACGGCGAATCGGTAGAGGAAGGCCGCCATTGCATCCCGCTGGACTGGTTGCAACGGTCTAAATGTCCCATCGGACCAGCCGGTTGTGATCCCGGAGGAAGCCAGCCAGTGAATCTCCTTGAAGAACTGCGATCCCAGGGGGACGTCGACGAATCTCGATTGGTTGGGCGAGGCGAACGCAGGGTTGCCTGCCAGGCGGTAGAGGAAGGCCGCCATCGCATCCCGGTTGACGGGCTGTCTCGGCTTGAACGTTCCGTCCGCATAGCCAGTGGAGATTTTATGGGTTGCCAGCCAGGAGATTTCGGAATGAAACGGTGTGCCTGGTGGAACGTCGCTGAAAGCAGATGCCGACGTAGCTGGCGGGGGAGCGATGAGGGTGCCAGCTACTACTACGAGGGCGCACACCATGAGTAAGGCAGATCTGATCAGCAACAAGCGGGTCTCCAAGGCAGAAGGTGCGTAACGAGGATCCGCTTCGCGAGAGTGAGCTGAAGTCGTGCCGCGACCGGAAGGACTGCGGCGGGTAGCCGACCAAGCTCATGTTGTTGGTAGCGTATCTTCGCGTTTGCCGCCCGATGAGTGTCCAGCGGGTTTCCTGCACAAAAGCTGGGCCAATAATGTTGATCGGCGACTGCTGGGAAATCGCTGAATGAACGCTGGGAAACAAATTTGGTTGCATCTCGGTAACAACACGGTTGCGATGAGTGTTAGGACACCTGACCGCAACAATTAGCACTTAGGCTTCTACTCATGTGAGGCACGCCACTCCTCCCGGAGTGGCGTGTCAGCTCTTTGTAAAACCACATGGGGCTCTATCCAGAACACGAAATAGGAGGCGGAATGCGTTTCGGACGTACTTCCAAAGCTGTGGGAGTCGCGGCAATCGCTGCACTTGCACTCAGCGCCTGCGCCAGCACTGACAGTGGCGACGGCAATTCTGACCCAGACGCGAGCGGCGACACCGGCGCCTCAAGTGGCGGAGTAGTAAGTGTTGCCGAGGTAAACCCGTTTACCTCGTTCAACTCAGACAGCGCCACAGGCAACGTCGATATCAACGGCAAGGTCAGCTACCTGACCAAGTCGGGGTTCAACTACATCAACGACCAGCTTGAGGTTGTTCCGAGGGAAGAGTTCGGATCCTACGAAGTAGTTTCCGAAGATCCTCTGACCGTCACCTACACCGTCAACGAGGGTGTCGCCTGGTCCGACGGCGAGCCGATCGACGGCGGAGATCTCCTGTTCTCCTGGGCCGTCAGCTCGGGCTACTTTGACGACGCCGACGCCGAGGCAGAAACCGGCGCCACGTACTTCGCAGCAGCCAGCACCGCTGGCCTGGACCTGTCACTGCTCCCCGAATTGGGCGAAGATGGCCGTTCCATCACCATCGAGTACACCGAGCCCTACGCTGACTGGGAAATCGCCTACGGCGTGATCGACACCCCAGCCCACGTTGTCGCAACCCAGGCCGGACTTGCAGACGAAGCTGCCCTGATCGAACTCATCCAGAACACCCCCGAAGGTGATCCGGAGAATCCTCAGGAACGTCCCGACCTTCAGCCAGTCGCTGACATCTGGAACACTGCCTTCGACACCACCACCCTTCCTGACGATCCAGCCATGTACCTGTCCAGCGGACCGTACATCGTTGACTCGATGACTCCTGACCAGTCGATGACCCTGGTCAAGAACGAGGACTACAACTGGGGCCCCGAGACCCAGCTCGACGAAATCACCATCCGCTACATCGGTGACGCCACTGCTCAGGTCCAGGGCCTGCAGAACGGCGACGTCGACGTCATCCAGCCACAGGCATCAGCTGACACTCTCGCGTCGCTCGAAGCCATTGACGGCGTCAACATCTTCGAAGGTGACGAGCTCTCCTTCGATCACCTTGACCTCAACTACAGCGGTGTCTTCGAAGACGAGAACGTTCGCAAGGCGTTCATGAAGACGATTCCTCGCGACGCGATCGTTGCGTCAACCATTGCCCAGCTGGATCCAGAAGCTGACCACCGCGACTCGCACATCTTCGACGTCGGCACCCCCGGCTACGAGGCAGCGACTCCCGTCAACGGTTCAGAAGAGTATGACGAAGTTGACATCGAAGGTGCCACCGAGCTCCTTGATGGTGCAACTCCTGAGGTCCGCATCATGTACAGCGTCGACAACCCCAACCGGGTTGACGCTTACACCCTCATCGCCGAAAGCGCTGAGCAGGCTGGTTTCCAGGTTGTTGACGGCGGACTCCCCGGCAACGAGTGGGGTTCAGCTCTGGGTACCGGCACCTACGACGCAGTCATCTTCGGCTGGGTCAGCACCGGCGTCGGCGTCACCGGAGTTCCACAGCTGTACGGCTGCGGTTCCGCATCCAACTTCAGCGGATTCTGCGATGAAGAAGCTCAGGCCGCTATGGACGAGCTGATCGTCACCACTGATGAAGCCGAGCAGCAGGAGCTGCAGACCATCGTCGATACTCGCCTGTTCGACACCGGCTATGGCCTGCCTCTGTTCCAGTCGATCGGTATCAACGCTGCCAGTGATTCCATCGAAGGCGTCGGCTTCAGCCCGACCCAAGAGGGTATCTGGTGGAACTTCTGGGAATGGACAGTTGCTGAGTAACTCGGCCACACCCATTATCTAGCGCGCTAGACACGAAAGCGCTGGGGCCGGCCTTGCTGGCCCCAGCGCTTTCTAGCGCCTGCACTACCCTCGAATTGCGCATCCGCGGGAAGCGATTGGGATCTCCCAAATATCGGCTGCCTGTTTGGTGCATTACACTCTTGCCACAACGCCGGGTGATCCCCGGAACCTTAACATTGAGGTTTAAACACTATGGTGACCTACATCGTCCGGCGCTTAGTTGCCGCCGTGCTCATCCTGTTGGGCGCGTCCTTCATCGTCTACATGCTGACCGCATTCTCAGGCGATCCACTGGCGGATCTGCGCGAGAGCAACGTCCCCAATCGGGATACGCTCATCCAGCTTCGGACAGACCTGCTGAGTCTCGACGTCCCCGCCCCTATCCGGTACTTCGAATGGCTCGGTGGGGCAGCCAGCTGCCTGATCCCCTTCGCGGCCACCTGCGACCTCGGCAGCAGCATCGCCGGAATTGAAGTAACCCAGCTGCTCGCCAGGGCGATGGGCCAGACCATCCTCCTCGTCACCGGCGCCACCGTCCTCGCCATCCTGATCGGCATTTCGCTCGGCATCATCACCGCCCTTCGCCAATACAGCGGGCTCGACTACGGTGTCACCTTCATGGCGTTCCTCTTCTTCTCCCTCCCGATCTTCTGGGTGGTGGTCCTGCTGAAGGAGTATGGAGCGATCGGCTTCAATACGTTCCTTGCCGATCCGAACATTTCCCTTACATCGATCCTGATCATCAGCCTGGTCTCGGCCTTCATCTGGTATCTGGTCGCCCGCGGGACTTTGCAGAAGCGTCTCATCGCAGCGGCGGCCGGGTTCGCCTTTGCAGCAGTCATTCTTTTCTTCCTCGACCTCACCCAGTGGTTCCTCGAACCAGGCTTCGGCCCCGTCGTGATTGCCATTGCAGGCGTCGGCATTGCCTACGGAGTCACCCTCCTGACCGCAGGGCTGAAGAACCGCAAGGCGCTCTACTCTGCACTAATCACCGTGGGCATCGGCATGATTGCCTACTTCACTATGCAGCCACTACTCGACCTGGCGACCCCACTGATGATCGTCCTGCTGGCCATCGCTACCGTGCTGGTCGGCGTCGCTGTCGGGTACTTCATGGGTGGCTACGACCGCCGGCAGAGCATGAACGCTGCGGGGCTCACCGCCTTCCTCATGGGTTTCACCATCCTCCTGGATCGGTTCATGCAGTCCTGGCCCCTCTACTCGGACAACAGCAGGATCCGGGGCAGGCCAATTGCCACCCTGGGTTCCTCCACCCCGAACCTTGAGGGTGACTTCTGGATCATGGGCATCGATACCTTTACCCACCTCCTGCTCCCCACCATTGCATTGATGCTGATCTCCTTGGCTGGCTACAGCCGCTATTCAAGGGCCTCGATGCTCGAGATCATGAACCAGGACTACATCCGCACGGCACGGGCCAAGGGCCTGGGGGAGCGCACAGTTGTGATGCGTCACGCGTTCCGGAACGCACTGATCCCGCTGGCCACCCTCGTCGCCTTTGACATCGGTGGCCTGATTGGTGGGGCGATCATCACCGAACAGGTCTTTGCCTTTAGCGGTATGGGCCAGCTGTTCATTGGTGCGTTGGGCCGCGTTGACCCGAATCCCATCATGGGAGTCTTCCTGATTACCGGCATCCTAGCCCTTGTCTTCAACCTCGTTGCAGACCTGGCCTACTCGGTACTTGACCCACGAGTGAGGGTAAAAGCATGAGCACCAGAGCAGAGAACAAACAGAAGCCGACCCCGAAGAAGGACGACTCGCTTGGCCTGAGCCAGGGGCAGATCGTTCGCAAACGGTTCTTCGGTAATACGGCCGCGGTAGTCAGCATGGTGGTATTTTTCTTCGTCGTGATCATGGCCTTCACCTCTATCGGTTACGCGGGCATCCCGGGCTGGTGGAAGTGGAACTATGTACAGACACTGCCCCTCGCCACACCCAACGGCGCACCGACCTGGGTGCTGCCGTTCGATTTCGGCGATCACCCCTTCGGCCAGGACCGGGTGGGACGCGACCTCTTCGCCATGACCATGCGCGGCACCCAGCTGTCGCTGATCATCATGTTCATCATCGGGATCCTGGGCGGCATCCTCGGAGTGATCATCGGAGGCGTATCAGGATATTTCCGTGGCTGGGTCGAAGCGGTACTCATGCGATTCACCGACACCATCATTGTGATTCCCCTGATCATCCTCGCCGCCGTCCTCGGTAGCGTGGGCAACAACCTCACCGGCAGTGGCACCTTCCTGCGCTCCATCATGGGCGGCAGCGCGGGAGTGATTCTGCTTGGCGTTTTCGTGGGGCTGATCATCTGGACCGGACTGGCACGCCTGGTACGCGGTGAATTTCTTTCCCTCCGCGAACGCGAGTTTGTCGACGCGGCACGTATCGCAGGCGCCTCAGACACCCGGATCATCTTCAAGCACATCCTGCCCAACGCTGTGGGAGTGATCATCGTCAACACCACCCTGGTGATGGCCTCAGCGATCCTGCTCGAATCCGCGCTGTCCTTCCTTGGCCTGGGTGTCAGGGCTCCGGATATTTCCCTGGGCAGCCTGATCAGCGACAACCAGCAGGCATTCAACACCCGGCCGTGGTTGTTCTGGTGGCCAGGTCTCTTCATCATCATGATCTGTCTGTCGATCAACTTCATCGGTGATGGGCTGCGGGATGCTTTCGATCCACGTCAGAAGAAGTTCAACGCCAAGAAGGCAGTGCACTCTGGCGATATCTCCGATCCCAACCGCCCCGAGGCTTAAAGTGCCGAAGCACATGGTCGAGCCGGTGGGCGGGGCAGCGGTACTGCCGCGTCGCGCCCACCGGTTAGACCAGGGAGAAGGCAATCAGGTTGGCGGCGAGCAGGGCGACTGCGCATCCGATCAGAACCCAATGGATGCGGGTCACCGCGGCAGTGGTTTCTGTAGCGTCGGCGTCAACCAGTCCGCCGTCGACCAGAGCTGCCCAATGAGTTCGAACCAGGAAGGCTGCCGCTCCCGAGTCGGTATTCTTCAGATCTCCCGGTCGAATGGACTGGGCCGGACCGTAGCTGGATTCGGGGAGCCCCTGGACATGCTCGGGCTTGCCGCGGTGCGTACCCCAGACCCCCGGTGCCGGCGCAGCCCACGCGGTGTGGCTGCCGCGGACGGTCACGAGGGTGAGGGCAAACTTCGTGTCAACGTGGATCAATGCGGCCCACGGCACCGAGATGGATCGCAGTGGATTGTTGAGCGTCACGGCGTCGTCGGCAATCACCACGGACGGATACCAGAACAGCAACCAGCCAAAGTAGGCCAGGGCGAGCAGCGGCCACGCGGAAATCAACCCGTCAACGCCGTCGCCAGCCACCGACAGGGCAATACCAATCCCGGCCAGTACCCACGTCAGACCTGCAAACCACTTGCCAAATCTTGGCTTGAAGATGACGGGACTGGCTACATCACTCGGGCTATTCATACCCATATAGTTTCAGGATTCCGGGCCAGTCCACTAATCACCAGAATGTGGCAGGCCACGGGCGGAAGGAAAGCAGAATCATGACCGACGGCGTCATCGAAAATTCGGAAACAGGCCAGACACCCGAGGGCGAGGTTCCTGTACTCCAGGTCAAAGGCTTGAGCGTCGACTATGGCGTTGACAAGGTCTGGGTTCCTGCAGCCATCGACCTGAACTATGAGGTCAAGGCCGGCGAGGTGCTCGCTATCGTGGGCGAGTCGGGATCGGGCAAAAGCGCAAGCTCCATGTCACTTTTGGGATTGCTCCCTGAAAACAGCCGCACCACGGGCAGCGTCAAGCTCAACGGCAGGGAAATCCTTGGGCTGACCGGAAGCAAACTTCGTCAGGTCCGTGGCCGCGATGTAGCGGTCATTTTCCAGGAACCCATGACGGCGATGAACCCGGTGTACACCATTGGGTTCCAGATCGTCGAAACCATCCGCCTGCACAACGAGATCTCCCCCGACGAAGCTAAAGAGCGGGCGTTGAAGCTGCTCGACATGGTGGAACTTCCCGACCCTGAGAAGGCGTTCAAGTCCTACCCGCACCAGCTGTCTGGAGGGCAGCGCCAACGGGCAATGATCGCCCAGTCGCTCTCCTGCGATCCGAAGCTACTCATCGCCGACGAACCCACAACCGCGCTGGACGTGACGGTTCAGGCCGAAATCCTCGACCTGATGCGAAATCTGCGCAACAAGCTCAACAGTGCCATCGTATTGATCACCCATGACATGGGCGTGGTCGCCGACCTCGCCGACCACATCGTGGTGATGAGCAAGGGCCGGATCGTTGAAGCGGGGACCTCCGCGCAGATTTTCCATAACCCGCAGCACGAGTACACGAGGAAACTACTGGCGGCAGTGCCTCACCTGGGGCAGGGCGGTTCCGAGACCGATGAAGTAGATGTCACCGCGGCACTTGCAGCCGCCACCGGTACCGAGCTCAGAAACGTCGACCAGGACGAGCTGATGCGGCGCGAACGTGAGAACCAGGCCCGGCTCGAAGAAGCAGAACGTGCCGCTGACACATCGCGGGGAGCCGCAGTCCTGCAGCTCACCGATGTGGCCATTGAGTACCCCAAACAGGGCAGAGTGCCCGCCTTCAGGGCAGTCGAAGGCGCGAACCTTGCCATTTACCCGGGAGAAATTCTCGGCCTGGTAGGCGAATCAGGGTCAGGGAAGACAACCATCGGGCGCGCCGCAGTTGGTTTGTTGCCCGTCGCCGCGGGGTCACTAACCGTCACCGGCAAGGAAATCTCGAATGCCACCCGCAAGGAACTGTTCGAGCTGCGCCGCAACGTGGGGATGGTTTTCCAGGATCCTTCCTCCTCCCTGAACCCCCGCCTGCCGTTGGGCGAGAGCATCGGCGAACCGATGTACCTGGCGAAAGTGGCTAAGGGCGCCGATCTGCAGAAGCGGATCGAGACCCTCCTCGACCAGGTGGAGCTGCCGCGCGCTTACCGCAACCGTTACCCACACGAGCTGTCGGGTGGGCAGAAACAACGGGTCGGTATTGCTCGCGCACTGTCCCTGAAACCGAAACTCCTCGTCGCTGATGAGCCGACCTCCGCGCTCGATGTGTCGGTGCAGGCCACCGTGTTGGAACTGCTGAAGAACCTGCAGCAGGAGCTCGGCTTCGCCTGCCTGTTCGTCACCCATGACCTCGCCGTCGTCGACCTCATGTCCGACCGGATCTGCGTGATGCGACGCGGGAGGATTGTGGAGCAGGGGACCAGAGACCAGATCCTTCGGCGGCCCCAGGATCCCTACACTCAGCGGCTCCTTGCAGCGGTTCCCTTGCCGAATCCGGAGAAGCAGCGCGAACGCCGCGAGCTACGGGCGAAGCTCCTCGCGTCAGCCGAGTAGCGGCCCCCGTTGACCAGGAACGACGGCGACCTATCCCTTCCGCGGATGGGTTGCCGTCGTTCCTGCGTTAAGGCGGCCTTGTGCATTGGGACCGGTCCTTCTGTAGGCTAGGTGAGGCCTTACTGCCTATGCAGAGGCTTGTCAATAGTCATTCTCACTTTTTTCAAGAAGCATGAGGAGTTACCCGAATGTCCCTCAGGTCCGGAAATCCGGCAACCGATAGTCCACCCGGCGAGCGAGACGGCCACCCTACCGAAGGGAAACCGATCGCGGCCTCACGGCTGTCCAAAGCGGTGTTCATTCCGGCCGCTGCACTGATCGTGGTGTTCGTGGGCTTCGCCCTCATCTTCCCCTCCACAGCCGCCGAAGTCATCGGTGACATCCAGACGAATGTCATTCGTGGGTTCGGCTGGTATTACGTGGCCATCGTCGCCATGTTCGTCGTCTTTTCGCTCTGGGTCGGCCTGAGTCGCTTCGGCGACATCCGTCTTGGTAAGGACGAGGACCGGCCCGAGTTCTCGCTGATGTCCTGGTTCGCGCTGCTCTTTGCCGCTGGCATGGGTATTGGCCTGGTCTTCTGGGGTGTCGCGGAGCCGCTGAACCACTTCGCCGCTCCACCGCCCGGGACCGAAGGCACCGGTATTGAGCTTGCCCAGCAGGCCCTGACGCAGACTTTCCTCCACTGGGGTCTCCACGCCTGGAGTATTTACGTAGTCGTAGGCCTGGCTATTGCCTATGCGGTGCACCGCCGCGGTCGCCCGATCTCCATTCGCTGGACCCTCGAACCTCTTCTGGGCGACAAGGTAAAGGGCAAATGGGGCGACGCTGTTGACATCATCGCCCTGGTTGGCACTCTGTTCGGTGTCGCTACCTCGCTGGGGCTCGGCGTTCTCCAGATGTCGGCGGGGCTCGACACCGCCAACATCATGGAAGCAACCAAGTTCACCCAGGTTGGTCTCATCCTGTGCATCACGGCCTTGACCCTGGTCTCAGTGATCTCAGGTGTAGGCAAGGGCATGAAATGGCTGTCCAACACCAACCTGGTGCTCGCCGGCATGCTGTTACTCTTCATTCTTTTCACCGGACCAACGCTGTTCCTGCTTCGCGAGTTCGTTCAGTCCATCGGTAACTACCTGCAGAACGTTGTGGGTCTGACCTTCGACACTCTCGCCTTTGCCGGAGCCGACGGCGAAGCCTGGCAGTCGGCCTGGACCACCTTCTACTGGGGCTGGTGGATTTCCTGGGCCCCGTTCGTAGGCATCTTCATCGCCCGCATTTCCAAGGGCCGTACCGTGCGCGAATTCGTTGCCGGCGTGCTGCTCGTTCCGACGTTGCTGACCTTCCTCTGGTTCTCGGTACTCGGCGGATCAGCCCTCTACCGCGAGCTGTTCGGCAACGGCGGTCTGGTCGGGGAAGACGGTGCGGTGGATACCAACAACGCGCTGTTCGGGCTCCTGACTGAGCTGCCCGGCGGGCCGATCCTGTTGATCGGGGCGATCATCCTGATCGCTATCTTCTTCATCACCTCGGCGGACTCCGGAGCCCTGGTGATGAGCATGATCTCAACCGGCGGGCACCCCAACCCCAAGCACTGGATCCGGGCGTTCTGGGCTGTTGCCGCCGCTACGGTAGCAATCTCCCTCCTCCTGGTCGGCGATGATGGGCTGGCCTCCATTCAGACGGCGGCCATCCTGACTGCGCTGCCGTTCAGTGTGGTGATGATCTTCATGTGCATTGCCACGGTCAAGGCATTCCACGAGGAGCATCAGGAGTTCCTGCGTGCCCAGCGGCGCCAGGCACGCATAGCTGTGGCTGATCAGGTCAACGACCATGTGAGCGAACACATGTCTGATCGGATGGATCAGCAGATCCAGGATCAGCTGGCGGATTACCACATCGAGGAAGCTCCACGAGGGGCAGCCGGAAGTTCGGGCGCCAGGCGCTGGAAGCTTTCCCGCTCCAAAAAGTCCTAGCACTCTAACGAAAGAGCTGCCCCCTTGTTTACCGGGGTAGAACACGGAAACGGCTCGCCCTATAGGGGCGGGCCGTTTCTGCGTGCAGAGGCCACCTCGGATTGTGTCAGTCGCTGCCCGGGGTCCCCTTTCGGCGCAGATCTGATCGTGCCGGACACGCCGGGGACCTGCGATTTTGACCCGAATTGCTCCCCGCGTTAGGGCATTTTTTCCTGAGAGCTTAGACTGGTACAAGCAGGCGCCGTCCTCATAACGCTAGATTCCCCTCAAGATTACTGAATTGAGTCATTACGCATGTCTGAAACCACAGGCAACACAGCTGTTCGCAGCGACCTCCGCAACGTTGCCATCGTGGCCCACGTTGACCACGGAAAGACCACCTTGGTTGATGCCATGCTCCGGCAGACCAATTCCTTCGCAGCCCATGGCGACGTGGCAGACCGGGTCATGGACTCCGGTGACCTCGAGCGCGAAAAGGGCATCACCATCCTCGCCAAGAACACCACCGTGTTCTACGACGGTCCTTCGGCCAAGGGCGAGACCATCACTATCAACGTGATCGACACCCCGGGCCACGCCGATTTCGGTGGCGAGGTGGAACGCGGTCTGTCAATGGTCGACGGCGTTGTCCTGCTGGTGGATGCCTCTGAAGGCCCACTGCCCCAGACCCGCTTCGTGCTGCGTAAGGCCCTCGCCGCGAAGCTCCCAGTGGTGCTGCTGGTCAACAAGACCGACCGTCCCGACTCGCGGATCGATGAAGTGGTCAGCGAATCAATGGACCTCCTCCTCGGCCTCGCCTCGGACCTCGCCGACGAAGTTCCGGACCTGGACCTTGACTCGGTTCTCAACGTGCCAGTCGTTTACGCGGCAGCCCGTGAAGGCGCAGCCTCACTCGAGCAGCCAGCTGACGGCACCGTTCCGTCGAATGACAACCTTGAGCCACTGTTCAAGACCATCATCGATCACATCCCAGCGCCCCGGTACAACCCGGACGGTGTGCTGCAGGCGCACGTCACCAACCTTGACGCCTCCCCGTTCCTGGGCCGTCTCGCCCTGCTGCGGATCTTCAACGGCACCCTGCGTAAGGGCCAGACCGTCGCCTGGGCCCGTCAGAACGGTGAGCTGAAGTCCGTCAAGATCACCGAATTGCTGGCCACCCGCGCCCTCGATCGCGTGCCTACCGACTCCGCCGGACCGGGCGAGATCGTCGCCGTCGCCGGTATCGAGGACATCACCATCGGTGAGACCCTGACCGACATTGACAACCCCCAGCCACTGCCGCTGATCACCGTCGATGACCCGGCCATCTCGGTCACCATCGGTATCAACACCTCGCCGCTCGCCGGCCGGGTCAAGGGCGCCAAGGTGACCGCGCGCCAGGTGAAGGATCGCCTGGACCGTGAACTGATCGGTAACGTTTCCCTGAAGGTTCTTGCCACTGAGCGTCCCGACGCCTGGGAAGTACAGGGACGTGGCGAGCTTGCACTCGCCATCCTCGTCGAGCAGATGCGTCGTGAAGGGTTCGAACTGACGGTTGGCAAGCCTCAGGTTGTGACCCGGATGGTCGACGGCAAGGTGCACGAGCCGATGGAGCACATGACCATCGACGTACCCGAGGAGTACCTGGGCGCAGTGACCCAGATCCTCGCCACCCGCAAGGGCCGGATGACCAACATGTCCAACCACGGCACCGGTTGGGTCCGGATGGAATTCATCGTCCCCGCCCGTGGCCTGATTGGGTTCCGTACCAAGTTCCTCACGGACACCCGCGGCGCCGGTATCGCCGCTTCCTACTCCGAGGGCTACGAGCCCTGGGCCGGGGACATCGAGTACCGCACCAACGGCTCGATGATCGCTGACCGCGCCGGAGTCGTTACCCCGTTTGCCATGATCAACCTGCAGGAACGCGGATCCTTCTTCGTGGAGCCCACCTCCGAGGTATACCAGGGCATGATCGTCGGCGAGAACTCACGCGCCGATGACATGGACGTGAACATCACCAAGGAAAAGAAGCTCACCAACATGCGTGCAGCCTCATCGGACACCTTCGAGAACCTCACCCCTCCCCGCAAGCTGACCCTCGAAGAGTCGTTGGAGTTTGCCCGCGAAGACGAGTGTGTTGAAGTGACTCCTGAGTCGATCAGGATCCGCAAGCTGATCCTCGATGCCAACGAACGGATGCGCGCGGCTCGCTCACGCGCCCGCGTCTAGTCTTCGACCGTTTTGCAGGATCGCTCATCGACACTGGCTGACGACGACGACCGGCGCCCAGCCGTCGTCGTCAGCCAGCCGATCGGCACCGCGGTGGGGGATCGCCCTGCCCGAGAAAACGCCCACCGCCAGGGAAGTCCCCGGTGGTGGGCGTTTCTCGTTTCGGCCGTTCTGGGGCCCGTGGTGGCCGTCCTGGGAACCGCCCTCCATAGCCAGCAGTGGGATGTTGGAGGCCTGACCCTTCCGGTGGGAGCGGCCGCGGCAGTGCTGCTGGCAGGGAGCGTCGCAGTTTTCGTGGCACTGTGGGCTCGCAACGTATATGTCGCCCCGGTGGTGGGTGGAGTCGCTTATCTTTTGGTGGGATTGTTTGCCGCCAGCGAGAATCAGCCGTTGGTCCTGACCGACTTGGGAATGGACCCACTCCTGCCGTCTGCGGTTGCGGGAAGCATTTGGGTATTTGGCCTGGCGGTCGTCACGGTCGTCGCGTCGATGGTGTCCTGGTGGGTGCTGCGACCCCGGCGGGCTCACCGTCCGGCCTAGACCAGAGACCGTGCCGGTTAGTCGGCGCTGCGGTCCAGATGGTGGGCCAACATGATGGACGTGGCGGTACCGTCGGTGTCTGAATCGCGGATCGCGTATTCCTCAAGAATTTCGCGGATCCGGCGCATCATCTCGGAGCGGTTCGTTTCGTTCAGGCGAACACCGAGCCGCCAGACATCAATTTCCGACGGATTCAGCCCGTCAATCTCCTGCAGGAAAGTTTCCACCAGCACTGGCGCAGCATTTGGAATCCTGCTGCGCCATGACAGTCCGGTCGCCCGGTAGGGAATCTCCTTGGCCCCACGGTTGCCGGTGCGGGTTTCTTCGGCCACCAAAAACCCGGTGGACAGCAGGGTCCGCACGTGGTGCAGCGCGGTCGCCGGGTTGAGGTCAAGGAGCTCAGCTATTTCCTTGTTGGTTCTGCCCTTATGCAGGCAAAGCCGGAGGATTCTGAGCCGAACGGGGGAGCTGAGTGCTCGGCCGCGTGCCTGCACATCCTCATCAGTATCCATCCCTAAATGATACGTCAGACCGACCCAGTGATTGACAGTAATCAATCACTACACGCAGACTGTGACGGTGACCACCCAGACCGGATCCCCGCCGCCGTCCCTGCTTCGCGATCGAAACTTTCTCAATTTTTGGGCCGGACAAGCCATCAGCCAGCTGGGCACCCAACTCGGACATCTTGCCCTCCCCGTCATCGCCGTTTTGCTTTTGGGTGCCTCCGAGCTTGAAGTCGGTGTGCTCAACGCCAGCGGCACGGCAGCGTTCCTGCTCGTCGGGCTACCCGCAGGAGCATGGGTGGACCGCTGGCTCAAACGGCGGGTAATGATCGGGGCGGATCTGGTGCGGATGGTCGCGATGCTCGCCATCCCCCTGCTCTGGTGGATGGATACCCTGACCATCTGGCACCTCTGCCTCGTGGCTGGCGTCGTTGGCATTGCAACAGTGTTCTTTGATGTTGCCTACCAAAGCTACGTTCCCGTGCTGGTGACGGGGGACCAGGTGCCCAGCGCCAACTCGAAGCTTGAGTCGACCGCCCAGATCTCCCGACTGGGTGGGCCCGCGTTGGGCGGTGGCCTGTTGCAGCTCCTCAGTGCGCCCCTGCTGGTTCTCGGGCAGTCAGCGGGCTATCTGCTGTCGGCCGTGTTCTTGGTGCGGACCCGGGATGAGGAGCAGCGTTCGCCGGTTGCGGACCGGCGCCCGCTCACCGTCGAAATCAGGGAGGGTCTGTCTTTCGTATGGCGGCATCCGCTGATCCGGCGCGTCGCGGCCTGTACTGCCGGCGTCAATTTCTTCGCTTCCTTGCTCTTCACCCTGTTGCCACTGCTGATTCTGCGGGACCTCGAGCTGGGGGCGGCAGCACTTGGCCTGATCCTCTCGGTCGCCGCGGTGGGAGGCTTGGCGGGCGCGCTCGCAACCCCGTGGATTGCCGCACGGATTGGTGAGGGGACTGTGATCCCGCTCGCGTCTCTGGCCAGCGGCGCGTTCCTGATGCTGGTGCCGCTGGCCGCGCTTGCGCCGTCGAAGCCTGCCGCGTTGGCTCTGCTCATCGTGGGGGAGGCGGGGATGACCTTTTGCGTCCTGGCCTACAACATAATGCAGGTCAGCATGCGCCAGCGGGTCTGTCCCCCAAGGCTGCTTGGCAGGATGAACGCGTCCATCAGGTTTGTGGTGTGGGGGGTCATGCCGATCGCTGGTCTGCTTGCGGGGGTACTGGGCGAACAGCTCGGGATCCTCCCGACAATGTGGATTGGGGTGGCGGGAACCTTCCTGGCGGCCATTCCCGTGCTGGGCGGGGGCTTCTGGGGTATGAAGAAGCTCCCCGACACGGTTGCTCAGTAGCCGGTTCGCTTCCGCGGGCCCCTGGTCCCACCGATCGGGCCTGATCGGCGGGACTGTCTAGACATTCCCACCGACCAGGCGTGAAGAGTGGGATCCGTGGCAACTCCGTCGAAGATTTATCCACAAAGTCTCGGACCAGCAGGCAGCGGCTGGGTAAACGGGGCCAGTATTCACTCATGGATCTTCATCATCTGCTGGTTGCCCAGGGCGGGGTTGCTCGTCGGAAAGACCTGGTGGCCCATGGGGTCAGTTCGCACCAACTCCGTAACGCGGTGGCAATGGGTCAGCTCTCAAAGCCGATCCGCGGCGTCTATTGCCTACCTGATGCTGATCCGACACTCGTACTGGCGGCGAGCGTCGGCGCTGATCTTGCCTGTATCAGCGCCGCAAGAATCCACGGACTCTGGATTCTCCGCCGCCCGACTCTGATTCACGTCTGCGTTGACCACGGGCGAGCGCTGGAAGGTGTGTTCAAGGTTCACCGGTCAACTAGACCGCCGACTGTTCTCGACATCTGTGTACAGTGTATGCGTTGCCTGCCTGAGCTCGAGGCGCTGTGCATCGTCGAGTCGGCAGTCGTGATGGGCAAGGTGAGCATGCTCGCTCTCCGCCGAAGAACGACGGGACGCAGGGACGGGTCTCTTCGGAAGATCGTCGCGCAGATCGATCCGTTCTCGCAATCAATCCTCGAAACGGTGGCCAAGTATCATCTTCGCCGGGCCGGATACAGCTTCCAGTCGCAGGTCTACATCAAAGGGGTCGGCCGGCTCGATCTGGTGGTGGAGAAGGTGCTCGGCGTGGAGGCTGACGGACGCCGATTCCATGTCGGCGCATCGGATTTCGAAGAGGATCGACGGCGCGGAAATCTCCTGATGATTGGGCGGGTCCCAGTACTGCGGGCCTCTTACACCCTGCTTGTCGATCATCCAGAATTGTTCCTCAGGATGGTGAAGCAAGCGCTTGACGCGCACGATCCCGTTGTACCACTTCGGTCAGTGGGAAGGTCTAGACAATCCCACTGACCGGGCTCCTCCAGAGGGAAAGGCCCAGACGTTCGGGTCCAGGGTGGGCGAGTGTGCAGGTCAGAACCGTCGGGGGCGCCGCGGGGGTGGGGGAGGCACCGGCTTGGCTGCGGTCACCAGCTCAAGGGGGACGACGACGTCGCCCTGGCGCCTGGTCCGCACGGTGCAGGTCCGCTCATCGATCTGGACGAGCTCCCCCAGCGCATCCGTGAGACCATCGTCAATGCGATACCTGACCACAACGCGGGTCCCCACGGGAAGGGTGAGCAATTGGCGTGCGGGGGAGTCCATCTGTTCAGCGTAGTGGTCAGGATTGGTAGTGGTGGGGCTCATAGGGTTAAACCGGGACACGATGCGGCTGCACCGGGCCATTGCGTTAAGCTGGAAACGGAACGACAGCCCCAACTGGAAAGGCGTGGGAAGTGACCTACGTAATCGCACAGCCGTGCGTGGATTTGAAGGACAAGGCCTGCATCGAGGAATGCCCAGTAGATTGCATCTACGAAGGCGAACGGTCCCTCTACATCCATCCGGATGAGTGCGTCGATTGCGGCGCCTGCGAGCCGGTGTGCCCGGTGGAAGCCATCTACTACGAGGATGACACCCCCGACCAGTGGGCTGAGTACTACAAAGCCAACGTCGAGTTCTTCGACGACATCGGATCGCCGGGCGGTGCCGCGAAGCTGGGAAACATCGGCAAGGACCACCCGATCATCGCGGCCCTCCCGCCCCAGACCCACGACCTATGAGCGTCCCGGGCGGCAACCGACAGTTCGGGATCGCCCTCCCGGACTATCCGTGGGACGCCATGGCCCCCTACGTGACTTTGGCGAAGCAGCACCCCGGTGGGGCTGTGAACCTGTCCATTGGAACGCCAGTCGATCCAACCCCTGCGGTCATTCAGGAGGCATTGACCGGTGCGGCCGACGCCCCGGGATACCCCACCACGCACGGTACTGACGAGCTCAGGTCCGCGGTCAGCAACTGGTTCGCGCGGCGCCGTGGCGTTGTCGGACTTGATCCGTTGGACGTCCTGCCAACGGTGGGGTCCAAGGAACTCGTCGCCTGGCTGCCAACGTTGCTCGGGCTGGGAGAGGGCGACGTCGTCGTCCGCCCGACCGTCGCGTACCCCACCTATGACATCGGCGCGGAACTTGCGGGTGCCACGGCAGTCGCCGCCGATGACCTGTACACCCTTGACGAGGAGACCAGGGCGCGTGTCCGGCTGGTGTGGGTCAATTCGCCCGCCAACCCGACGGGTCGCGTCCTTTCGGCCACCGACCTCGCGAAGGTTGTGACCGAGGCCCGCGCGCTGGGCGCCGTCGTCGCCTCAGACGAGTGCTACGCGGAACTCGGCTGGGGTACCTGGGACAGCGCCAGGGGCGGCGAATCTGTGCCCAGTGTGCTCGATGCCCGCGTCAATGGGGGCAGCCACAGCAACCTGCTCGCCGTTTACTCGTTGAGTAAGCAATCGAACATGGCCGGCTATCGGGCCGCGTTCACTGCCGGCGATCCTGACCTGATTGCCAACATGGTGAACTCCCGCAAACACGCCGGAATGATTGTGCCGTTCCCGGTCCAGGAAGCCATGCGCGCCGCGCTCAACGACGACGAGCATGTGCAAGCCCAGAAGGACCTGTACCGGCGACGCCGCGACCTGCTGATCCCCGCGCTGGAGAACTTCGGGCTACGGCTCGAAGATTCGGTGGCGGGACTATACCTATGGGCCACTGCGGGCGAAGACACCTGGACCACTGTGGAACGTTTCGCCCGGCTTGGGATCATCGTCGGACCGGGTACTTTCTACGGCGATGCTGGCCGGGGATTCATCCGAGTCGCGATGACCGGCACCGACCAGGCCATCGATAAGGCAGTCCAACGGCTGTCCGCGGCTCGGCAGGTTCAGTAGGCCCGCAAGTCCAGGGTCCGGTCAATGCCGATTAGCGCTCCGGGTGTCCTACCGGTAGCGTTTTAGTTGAATGTGCGAAGGTGTCGCAAGCCAATGCATGCCACCACTCCTGGAGGAGAGTTCAATGACCGAGCAAAACGGTGCGTCCCTGCACTATGACGGAGGCAAACTCAGCCTCCCGATGGTCAATGCCGCTGAAGGCAACAATGGCTATGACGTGTCGAAGCTGCTCAAGCAGACCGGCGCCGTGACATACGATCCGGGCTTCATGAACACCGCAGCCACCACCTCGGCGATCACCTACATCGACGGCGACCAGGGCATCCTGCGCTACCGGGGATACCCGATCGACCAGTTGGCCCAGCACTCCAGCTTCCTTGAGGTTTCCTACCTGCTGATCTACGGGAACCTGCCGACCCCCACCGAACTGGCTGCCTTCGACGACCGCATCCGCCGGCACACTCTGCTCCATGAGGAGCTCAAGGGTTTCTTCGGCGGTTTCCCCCGCGATGCGCACCCCATGCCGGTGCTCTCCTCGGCCGTTTCGGCGCTGTCCACGTTCTATCAGGATTCACTGGACCCGTTCGACGACGAGCAGGTGGAGCTGTCCACCTTCCGCCTGATGGCGAAGCTCCCGGTCATTGCCGCCTACGCCCACAAGAAGTCAATCGGCCAGCCGATGCTGTACCCGGACAACTCGATGAACCTGGTCGAGAACTTCCTCAGGCTTTCCTTCGGGCTGCCCGCAGAACCGTATGACCTGGACCCGATGATGGTCAAGGCTCTCGACCTGCTGCTGATCCTGCACGCCGACCACGAGCAGAACTGCTCCACCTCGACGGTCCGTCTGGTTGGCAGCTCGCACGCGAACATGTTCGCTTCGGTCTCCGCCGGTATCAATGCACTCTTCGGCCCGCTGCACGGCGGGGCCAACGAAGCTGTCCTGAACATGCTCCGCGATATTCAGGGCAAGGGCATGAAGCCCGAAGACTTCATGGAGAAGGTCAAGAACAAGGAAGACGGCGTGAAGCTAATGGGCTTCGGGCACCGCGTCTACAAGAACTACGACCCGCGCGCCACCATTGTGAAGGCCACCGCCCACGATATCCTCGGCAAGCTTGGCGGCAATGACGAACTGCTCGACATCGCGATGCGCCTCGAAGAGAAGGCCCTGGCCGATGACTACTTCATCGAACGCAAGCTGTACCCGAACGTGGACTTCTACACCGGCCTGATCTACAAGGCGATGGGCTTCCCGGAAAAGATGTTCACCGTCTTGTTCGCGATCGGCCGGTTGCCGGGGTGGATCGCCCAGTGGCGTGAAATGATGCAGGACCCGCAAACCAAGATTGGTCGCCCCCGCCAGCTCTACACGGGCGAAGCAGCGCGCAACTACCCCGCAAGGTAGCCCGCACCTACCGCTTACGACGACGGCCGGTCACCTTCNGGCCGTCGCGGTTAACGCGGGGAAGCCGCCGAGCGACTACTAGTCCGAGTAGCCCTGGGGATTGTGTTTTTGCCAGCGCCAATGGTCCTCGCACATCTGCTGCAGGGAGCGGTGGGCCGACCAGCCGAAATCCGCCAGTGCGGCTGACGGGTCGGCATAGCTGACCGCCGCGTCGCCGGGCCGCCGGGCCGCGAATTCGTAGGGGATCTCATGCCCGGCAGCAGCGGAAAAGGCCGCAAGTACCTCAAGCACCGATGACCCGTTGCCGGTGCCCAGGTTCCAGCGGTGCACCCCGGCGTGGGTGGTCAGATAATCCAGCGCCGCCAGGTGCCCGGCTGCCAGGTCCACCACATGAATGTAGTCGCGGATGCCCGTGCCATCGGGGGTGGGGTAATCGTTGCCGAAAACCATCACTTTCTCCCGGCGCCCCACTGCCACCTGGGCCACGAAGGGCAGCAGGTTATTGGGAATGCCAGTGGGGTCCTCCCCAATCAGCCCGGATTCGTGGGCCCCGACCGGGTTGAAATACCTCAGCAAAGCGATGTTCCAGCGGCCATCGGCGGCACCGAGATCCGAGAGGATGTCCTCGATTTGTTCCTTGGTGCGGCCATAGGGATTGACCGCGTCAAGCGGCATTTTCTCGATCAGCGGAACCTCTTCCGAAGCGCCGTAGACGGTGGCGGAAGAGCTGAAAACCAGTGTCCTTACCTGTGCTGCATCCATGACCCGGAGCAGATTCAGCGTTCCGCCGACGTTGTTGTGATAGTAATGCAGCGGCTTGGCCACTGACTCGCCCACCGCCTTCAAACCAGCGAAGTGGATTACAGCATCAACAGCTTCTGCGTCGAAAACCGCCGTGAGTGCTGCCTCGTCGAGGAGATCCACTTTGTGGAAGGTAAGAGCCTTCGCACTCAGTTCCCTGACCCGGTCAAGGGCGGTCTCAGAGGAGTTCATGAGATTGTCGACAACCACCACCTGGTGGCCAGCTTCAAGGAGGGCGAGCGTCGTATGCGAGCCGATGTAGCCGCTGCCGCCGGTAACAAGAATTTTCATGCTTCCAGCCTAGTTTGTTACTGGGATATCGGTGGTCTTCACGGGTAGAGGGTCGCGGGCGTTCGGTCTACCCTTGGATTCAATAGGTCGAGTCTCTGCCGGGGAGGCCGGAGGATTCGCCCCAGAAAGGATGATTGGTTGATGACCGCGGGTGGTCATGGGTGGCACATTGTTGTTGACACGTCGCCGGTAATGCTGTTCTCCCTGTATTTGAGGGACTGCGCTGGGTTGGACGCTGTCGGGGTCCCGGTGGTGTCCGAGCTGGTCCCCTCGGTGCATCGGGTAGACCCCAGCCAACTGGTCCACGACGCCGGGGGCCTGACGGTGCTCCGGATTGAATGGGAGACGTGGTGGCGTCAGCTGGTGGCGGACTGTTTCGACGCCGAGGCGACGGCACCGCATTTTCCGGAGCTGGCGTCCCTGCCCGCCCTTCAGCTGCTGGCTCAAGCCCACTATGGTGCGGCGATCGACTGGTCACGCGAGCGGAGGGCAGAGTATGCCGCGCTGAAACACCGGAGGGGAAAGGTTCGGCGGAGAGACCCGTTCGAGCAGCTGGTCGAGGAGCGGGAACTGGAGTTGGGCCGGAGCTCCCGGGCGTTTACCTTGCAGGTGGTCGAGCTTCCGCTCAGCGAACCGCGTGCCTGGTTCGTTGAGCCAGCCACGCTTCTCATGAGCCAGGACCTCTCCGACGACGCACTAGCCTTCACTAGCTACGTTCGGCCGGTCGTGGAACTGCTCGCCTAGGACCCCGGTCAGGCGTCCGCCAAGGCCAGCTTGATGACAATCAGCCCAGTCGTTGTTTCAGCGGCTTCCCAGCCGTGAGTTGACCTGGTCCATTGCAGACCACCATAGGACACCGCTTCGATGTGCAGCGCCTTGGCGTTTGCGACCGCCCATTGCGCGGTTGCCCAGCCCTGGGTTCCGGAAGCAGCGAAACTGAGCGCCCCGTCGTCGTCCAGTGACGTTTCGAGGGGGCCGAAAACCTGTTCGGCGGCGGCCTGCACAGCGGCCGGATCGCCCACCTGGTCGGTGCCCCGCAGGACACAGTTCAGGGAGGCAGGGGAGTTGCCGGTCAGGGCCGACGCAAAAGCGCGCCCCTCCGCCTCGTGATCGGCGTAGGCATCCGGCAGGGCGCTGCGTTGCACGGCCTGCGCCGCCTCGGTGATGGGCAGGGCCTCGTAGCCGGGTACCAGCACGAGCGCGTCGTAGAACGCCCCGGCCGCGTAGAGGGGATCCTGTACCTCGGCGTCGGTGCCCCAGCCCTGCGATGGCCGCTGCTGGAAGAGCCCGCGCGAATCCGGTCCGGCCTGGTCACCGTAGTCCAGGTTGCGGAGCCCCGACTCCTGGACCGCCGTCGCGAGCGCAATGGAAGCGGCCCGCGCCGGCAGCCCACGGGTGACGGCGACAGCGGCGATCAGCGAGGCATTCTCGGCCTGTTCGAGGCCAAGTTCGTAGGTATCGTCGCCGACGACGGCGGTGCAGCGCTCCCGCACCAGGACTTCCGACGTGTTCACCTGGTTGACGGCCAGATAGATGCCACCGGACAGCACCGCCAGCAGCACGACGAGAACAAGCGTCGTCTTCACCCGACGACGGCGACGCGCTTCGGCTTTCGTGTAAGCCACGGGTCCCTAGTTGGCGTGCAGCACTGAGTTCAAGGCGATCCCGTGGCCGCTGCGCGGACGTGCCTCGACGACGCCGGTCGCCGAGTTGCGGAGGAACAGCAGGAAGGACTCACCGGAGAGCTCGGCGGCCTTGACCACTCGCCCGTCCGGGAGGGTGACCTTGGTGCCAGCAGTAATGTACAGGCCGGCTTCGACGACGCAGTCGTCGCCGAGGGAAATCCCGATGCCGGCTTGGGCGCCGAGAAGGCACCGCTCGCCGATCGCCACCCGTTCCTTGCCGCCCCCGGAGAGTGTGCCCATGATGGATGCGCCGCCACCGATGTCCGAACCGTTGCCCACCACCACTCCGGCGGAAATGCGGCCTTCGACCATCGACTGGCCGAGGGTGCCCGCATTGAAGTTGACGAAGCCCTCGTGCATGACGGTGGTACCAACGGCTAGGTGTGCGCCAAGCCGCACCCGGTCGGCGTCGGCAATCCGTACCCCGGCGGGCAGTACGTAGTCGACCATGCGGGGGAACTTGTCCACGCCGTAGACCACTACCGTGCCGCGGGTCCGCAGCCGGAGGCGGGTGCTTTCGAAGTCTTCGACGGGGCAGGGCCCGAAGTTGGTCCACACCACGTTGGCCAGCAGCCCAAACACGCCGTCGAGGTTGACGGTGTTGGGCGCTGCAAGCCGGTGGGACAGAAGGTGCAGGCGAAGATATGCGTCCGCCGCGTCGGTCGGCGCCGAATCCAGGTCGGCGTGCGCCGCAATGACTTCCTGGCTGGTGCCGCGCAGGTCATCGTTCCCGGCGAGGGCGTCGAGAGAGCTTCTGAGATCCTCCTGCGATGTGTCGCCGAGTTCGGGGCGGGGAAACCACACATCAAGGACGGTGCGGTTGGCGGCGAAGGTCGCCAGACCCAGTCCGTGGGCTGAGCGGGGGCCTGGATCGGTTGCTGGCGTGGGGGCTGTGGCTCGTTCAGTCATGGCCTCAAGTCTACCGAGCGATAGGCTGGATCAATGACCGCTAACCTCCCCGCAGCCCTTGACCTTTCTGCCGATGTTGCAGCTCTGACCGCCTCTCTCCTCGACATTGAGAGCGTCTCCGGCAATGAGCGGACCCTCGCCGACGCCGTCGAAACCGCCTTGCAGGCCTGCCCTCATCTGGAGCTGGTGCGCGACGGCGACTCAATCATCGCGCGGACCTCACTGGGCCGTGCCGAACGGGTCATCCTCGCCGGCCATCTGGACACCGTGCCCCTTCCGGGTGTTCCCGGCTCCCGGGGAACCGTCCCCAGCACCTGGGACGGCGAAGTGCTTTACGGCAGGGGTGCCACCGATATGAAGGGCGGGGTGGCGGTCCAGTTGGCGCTCGCCGCAGCGCTGACCGATCCCGCCCGCGACATTACCTACGTGTTTTACGACCACGAGGAAGTCGATGCGTCGTTGAGTGGGCTTGGCAGGCTGGTGACCAGGTTCCCTGACTGGTTGACCGCCGATTTCGCAGTGTTGCTGGAACCCACGGACGGTACCGTCGAGGGCGGCTGCAACGGCACCGCCCGCTTCAATGTCACCACCACCGGCCGGGCAGCGCACTCGGCACGTGCCTGGATGGGGGAGAACGCCATCCATGCGGCTGGCGACATCCTGACCCGGCTTCGCGACCACGAACCACTCACCGTTGACGTGGATGGTCTCGCCTACCGGGAGAGCCTTAACGCGGTGATGATCAAGGGCGGCACGGCTGGGAACGTCATCCCCGACCGGACAGTGGTTGAGGTGAACTACCGGTTTGCGCCGGATAAGTCGCCCGACGACGCCGAGGCTTACGTCCGGGCGGTGCTGGAGGGCTACGACGTCGAACGCACCGACGCTGCCGCCGGCGCCCGCCCCGGGCTGCACCATCCTGCGGCAGCAGACTTCGTGGCGGCCGTGGGTGCCGAGCCCAAACCGAAGTACGGCTGGACCGACGTCGCCCGCTTCAGCGAGTTGGGCATCCCGGCCGTGAACTTCGGGCCGGGTGATCCGCTGCTGGCGCACTCGGATAACGAGCACGTCAGCGCCGACGAGATCCGCGAGTGCCTGAGGGCGCTGAAGACCTGGCTGGGCTAGCCCACCCAGACGGCGGGCTCAGGCAGCCATTGGACAAGAAAGTGCGGCTACACCTTGAGGTGTAGCCGCACTCTTGCCGTGCGCTGATTGCAGTCGGTGGGCTGGCTAGGGCACGGGGGCCGCTGCAGCCAGTTCCGGATCCTCGGTCTGCTTGACCTTGCGACCTGTCCTGAAGCTCAGCAGCGTGGAGAGCTTGTTGGCTGCCGAGGAGAGGGCGAAGTTGATCAGGATGAAGATGAAGGCAGCAATCAGGAGGGACTGCAGCAGGTTGC
Organism: Arthrobacter sp. TB 23; assembly: GCF_000294595.1. Lineage (NCBI taxonomy): Bacteria > Bacillati > Actinomycetota > Actinomycetes > Micrococcales > Micrococcaceae > Arthrobacter > Arthrobacter sp. TB 23. The sequence continues at coordinate 42,873 of NZ_ALPM01000022.1, forward strand.
CTTCACCGACGCCGAGGCGGCGGGAGAACTGGAGGAGTTCCGCGTAGCCGATGATGTAGCCCAGTGCGGAGTCCTTGAGGATGACGACGAACTGGCTGACCATGGCTGGCAGCATCGCGACCAGCGCCTGGGGAATCTCGATGCTCCGCAGGGACTTGCCCGGGGTCATACCGATGGCCATCGCCGCTTCGCGCTGGCCCTTGGGAAGGCCATGTACTCCGGATCGGACCAGTTCGGCGATCACCGACCCGTTGTACAGGGTCAGTGCCGTCACAACTGCCACAAAGATCGGATCATCGATGAAACCAACCTGAGCCAGGGCAAGCCACAGGAAGATCATCATCAGCAGGACGGGTACCGCACGGAGAAATTCGACGACGAGACCAGCAACCCAGCGGACCGGTGCGATATGGGATAGTCGGCCGATCCCGAACAGCAGCCCAAACGCGATCGAGGTGACCACTGCGACCGCCGCGGCCTTAAGGGTGCTGAGCAGGCCCGGGAGAATGAAGAACTCCCAGGTCCGCCACTCGAGGAAGGGCGTCCACTTGGCGGCTTCGAACTGGCCCTGGGCGGCCAGAGCTACTACTACGTAGCCTAAGAGGCCCAGCACCAGCAGCACGCCAGCGATATTGCCAAGAAGGATGCGGCGCTTGCCCTTCGGGCCCGGTGCATCGAATAGAACCTGTTGAGCGCTCATCGTGCCACCGCCAGTTTCCTTGACAACCAGGTAGTAAGAAGGCCGATGGGGACAACGATGATCACGAAGCCCATGGCGAAGATAAAGAAGATGGGAATCACCAGGTCACCCCTGAACTCGATCATTTCCTTCATCAGGTTTGAGGACTCGATCACCGATCCAGCGAACGCGACAGTCGAGTTCTTGGTCAGGGCAATGAGGACGTTACCAAGCGGTGCAACTGCACCGCGGAGCGCCTGCGGCAGAATGATCAGGCGGGCGGCCGGCAGGAAGCTTAACCCAATAGCGCGGGCGGCCTCTGCCTGGCCGAGGGGAACGGTGTTGACACCGCTGCGGATCGCTTCACAAACGAAGGCCGCGTGGTAGATGCTCAAGCCCAGGATGGCCAGGCGGAGGAAATTCACCTGGAAATCCTCGGCCAGGACCACATTCAGTTGTCCCCACAGCCCGAGGACACCGAAGGCAATGATCACCGTGAGCGGTGTGTTCCGGAAGATATTCACATACGCCGCGCCGAACCACTGCAGGCTGGCGATCGGCGAGATGCGCATGAGCGCAAGGATAGTTCCCAGGATAAATGACCAGATAGCGGCCCAAAACGTCAGCTGGATATTGACCCAGAACGCTCCAGCGACGTCGTACGTCTCAAAGAGCGATAGGAAGTTATCCATGGTTCACCTCTTCCGTGGTGTTGAAAACCGTAAAGTTGAAAAGCCTTGGTGAGGCAGCCGCGAAGCTACCCCACCAAGGCAAAAAAACGGCTCGAGCTTAGGCGCAGGCGTCAGGCTCTGGTGGGTTCAGCTCGTCGTTGAAGGTGTAGTCAGCGCCCTCGGTGTTGTTCGTGATGGCTTCTTCCCAGGCACCCTCGTCGATCATCTTGACGATGGCGGCGTTGACATCTTCACACAGGTCGCTGCCCTTGGTGAGGCCAACTCCATAGTTCTCCTCGGAGAACGGGTTGCCCACCACCTTGAACTGGCCGGCATTGGCTTCCTGCGCGGCGAGGCCAGCCAGGATGATGTCATCGGTGGTGACGGCGTCGATCTGGCCGCCGCCCATCAGCGAGACACACTCGGCGTAGCCGGGCTGCTCAACCAGGTTGGCATCGGCGCCGAACTCTTCGTTGATACGAGCAGCCGAGGTGGAACCGGCAACCGAGCAAAGGTTCTTGCCGGTCAGCGACTCTGGCCCGGTGATTTCCTCGTCGTCTGCGCGGACCAGGAGGTCCTGGCCGGCAACGAAGTACGGTCCGGCGAAGTCGACGGTTTCCTTGCGCTCGTCAGTGATGGAATAGGTAGCGAAAATCATGTCCACCTCTTCGGTGGAGAGCAGATTCTCGCGGTTGGCCGAAGGAGCCTCGACCCATTCGATCTGGTCCTCGGAGTAACCGAGCTCGGTGGCCACATATTTGGCAACGTCGACGTCGAAGCCGGAGTACTCGCCGCCCTCATCGAAGCCCAGGCCCGGCTGGTCGAACTTGATGCCGATGCGGATGCTGTCGGAGCCTGCATCTGTCGCGGTGTCGTCGCCACCCTCGTCCCCGCCGCCACAGGCGGAAAGGGTGAGTGCTGCTACAGCTGCCATGGCGGCTGCTGCGTAACGGGTCTTGCGCATGATTTCTCCTTGCGTTTCGTCTGACTTGATGAAAATTTGTGGGGCTAATGCGCCAGGATCTTGCCGAGGAAGTCTTTGGCTCGGGTGCTCTGGGGGTTGGTGAAGAACTCTTCGGGGGTGGCCTCCTCGACGATCTGGCCGCCGTCCATGAAGATCACCCGGTCCGCTGCCTTGCGGGCGAAGCCCATTTCGTGGGTCACCACGATCATGGTCATACCCTCTTTGGCCAGGGTGACCATCGCGTCGAGGACCTCGTTGATCATTTCGGGGTCAAGCGCGGAGGTGGGTTCGTCAAACAGCATCACCTTCGGCTGCATGGCAAGCGCACGGGCAATCGCCACACGTTGCTGCTGACCGCCGGAAAGCTGCGCTGGCAGTTTCTGGGCCTGGTTATCAACCCCTACCCGCTTCAGCAGGGACATGGCCAGCTCCTTGGCCTCGGCACTTTTCATGCCTTTGACCTTGATCGGCCCCAACGTCACATTTTCGAGGATGGATTTGTGGGCAAACAGGTTGAAGGACTGGAACACCATCCCGACGTCGGCGCGGAGTTTTGCAAGCGCCTTGCCCTCGGCAGGCAGTTTAACGCCGTCGATCCGGATCTCTCCGTCGTCGATGGTTTCCAGCCGGTTGATGGCACGGCAGAGGGTTGATTTACCGGAACCGGACGGTCCGATCACCACCACCACCTCACCGCGGGCCACCTCGAGGTTGATGTTCTGCAGCACATGGAGTTCGCCGTAGTGCTTGTTGACGTTCTTCAGCAGCACGAGCGGCGTCTCAGATGATGGTGCAGCGGGCGAGTTCGCTTCGAAATCACTGGTCATAGAGATGAATGTAGCGAACGAATGCCCGCTGGCAACACATGATTGTTGCGATTTGGTAAATCGTGACTCAAGAGCAACCAAGACCCAAAGGGGTTGCGGAGGGCGGATAGGCTCAAAAGATGGCTTCCAACGAGTTTTTGTCCAGTCCAGAATCCAATGCCGCCCGCGCCACCCCGTCACGCCGGCGAGGCCAGGTGGAGCTCCGCCGTGGGCAGATCCAGGCGCCTCAATCTGACAGCTACCTGCTGGACTCAGGGGGCGGGAACCACTTCACCAAGACGGACCCGTGGCGGGTGTTGCGTATCCAGAGCGAGTTCGTCGAAGGTTTCGGGACACTCGCCGAGCTTGGGCCGGCTATCAGTGTGTTCGGCTCGGCGCGGACCCCACGGGATTCGCCGTTCTACGCGATGGGTGAGGAGGTGGGCCGGCGCCTGGTGGAGGCAAACTATGCGGTCATCACAGGTGGAGGTCCGGGAGCCATGGAAGCGGCCAACAAGGGAGCCTGCGAGGCCGGCGGACTCTCAGTTGGTCTCGGCATCGAGCTGCCGTTCGAACATGGGATGAATGAGTGGGTGGACCTTGGAGTGAACTTCAGGTACTTCTTCGTCCGAAAAACCATGTTCGTGAAATATGCGCAAGGGTTCATCGTCCTGCCGGGCGGATTCGGCACCCTGGATGAACTATTCGAAGCCATGACCCTGGTCCAGACCAGGAAGGTCACCTCCTTCCCCATTGTCCTGATGGGCACTGAGTTCTGGGCGCCGCTCTGGGATTGGGTGAGGGGCAGCCTGCTGGCGAACGGGATGATCTCCGCCAGGGACCTGGACCTGGTGCATCTGGTGGACGACCCAGCCGAAGCCGTCCGGCTGGTGCAGGCAGACACCGCATCACACAAGTCACCGTGACCATTCGCTGGCACCAATAACAATGGCACCGTTAACTCTGGCAGCATTGACACGGTGAGTATTTTCCTGGTGTTTATTGCTATCGCTGTGGTGGGTGCTGTGGCTTTCGCCGTCGTCGGACGGCAGCGTCCGGGAGGGGATCTGACGGTCCCCGGGCATCCTGCGGGGCTGGTCGAACCCGCCCCGTCCCTGCCCGCAGTGCTGCTGCCCGACGACCCCCACCCTTCCGACATCGATAGAATCCGCTTCGCCCCCGCCTTGCGTGGGTACCGGATGGACCAGGTCGACGAGGTCCTCGAGAAGCTGGCGTCAGCGCTCGCCGAGCGGGACGAGATCATCGCCGACCTCCGACGGTCCCGCCAGGACAGCCGATGAGCGGCGCGGCACTCGGGGAGGACGGGCGGGTGCGCTGCGACTGGGCCAACGCTACTGCCGATTACCGGACCTACCACGACGAGGAATGGGGTCGCTCCGTCTCCGGGGAGGCAGCCCTGTTTGAACGGCTCAGCCTCGAAGCCTTCCAGTCCGGTCTAAGCTGGATCACCATTCTGCGGAAGCGGGAGTCCTTCCGGGCGGCCTTCAGGGAGTTCGACCCGGCCGTGGTGGCAGAATTCGACGACGACGACGTCGAGCGGTTGCTTCAGGATGCCGGAATTGTCCGTAACCGGGCGAAGATCCTCGCAACCATTGCGAATGCCCGGGCGCTGCTGGCTCTCCCACCGGGTGAAAGCCTCGCCAATATCCTTGAAGCGCACCGGCCAGCACCTCGTCCCGCCCCGGTTGCACTGACCGACGTGCCTGCGGTTGTCCCTGAATCGGTGGCACTGGCAAAGGCCCTGCGGTCGCACGGATTCAGGTTTGTTGGTCCCACTACCGGGTACGCCATGATGCAGGCAACCGGGTACGTCAATGACCATCTGCTGCACTGCTGGGTGCGGGGCTCGATGTGACCCACAACGCACCGCGATTCGCCGAGTCCGGCTCTGTGCGGGATAATGGTGGAGGATCAATGCGCGGGGGCCAGCATGCCGCCGTGTCACTGACGTTAATTTTCGTTGACGGGCGGCCGGGGATCCCGGGCGCGCACATTTGAAGGGATACCTTTATGGCTGCCATGAAACCGCGGACCGGCGATGGGCCGATGGAAGTCACCAAAGAGGGCCGCAGCCTAATCATGCGGGTACCGATTGATGGTGGCGGGCGGCTAGTGGTCGAACTCAATGCGGAGGAAGCCGGCAACCTCAAGGACTGCCTTTTGACGGTCACCGAGTAGTCGCCCAAAGTGGCAGCGCTGCTGGGGTCGGCCCCAAGGGTGCCGACCCCAGCAGTGACTACTTACGGATGGCTGGCATCTTAACGGCGAGCAGCAGGCCATGGCCGGTGGGAAGCATGGCCGACACCAGTTGCTCGTGGTCGCGAATAGTGCGTCCCACCTGGCGGAGAATGTTGGTCGAATCCTCTCGGATGGCCGGATCTGCCACCCGATCCTGATCCAGTGCGTCGTTGAGCATCAACATGCCGCCCGGCTTCAGCAGGCGGATGGCCTGATTTGCGTAGAGCGGCAGACCGGCCTTGTCTGCGTCGATAAAGACCAGATCGTAGGCGGCGTCAGTGAGGCGGGGCAGCACGTCAGCGGCCCGGCCTGAGATGGTGCGTGTCCGGTTCCCCGGCACGCCAGCCTCGGCGTAGGCCTCTCTCGCAGCGCGGAGGTGGTCGACGTCGGAGTCGATGGTGGTCAGGACCGACTGCGGTCCCAGGCCGCGCAGGATACATACCCCGGACACACCGGCCCCGGCACCGATCTCCACAACTGTCTGTGCCTTTGACGTCGCAGCAAGGACTGTCAACGCGGCCGCGACACCGGTGCTGACCGGCGTGACCCCAAGCTCGTAGGACCGGTCCCGGGCACGCAGCAGGACTTCATCCTCGTCGGGCAGCCCCTCGGCGTATGACCAGCTACTTTGTTTGTCCGCGCTCATGTATTTACCGTTCAGTCTTCTCGTTCAGGGGACGTTCTCGCTTTGGTACCCAGCCTACTGGTTGGGGGGCTCCTCGCCCCATTTGGGTGATCAAGGGAATCCGAGCGCCGTCGCAGGGCTTTCGCAGGCCAGGGCACACCAGTTTTTCAGCGATCTCCCAGCTTGATAGGGCAATATTTCTAGCTCCAGGCATCCGGTGAGCCATTGGCCGCGAATACCTTGGGAGACGGCAAAATGCTGTTTCACACTGGGAGGAGAGGTTGATGTCCACTTCGCAAACAACGGTGGCCGCTGACACCGTCACCGATGAAGCAGCAGGCACGGACGCCGTCTGGGTGGCGCCCTCCTGGGAAGAAGTGGTGGTTGTCCATTCGCCGAAGGTGTACCGGCTGGCCTACCGCCTGACCGGCAACAAGTTCGACGCCGAGGATCTCACCCAGGAAGTGTTTGTCAGGGTCTTCCGGTCCCTGGCCAACTTCACGCCCGGCACCCTCGATGGGTGGCTGCACCGAATCACCACCAATCTTTTCCTGGATCAGGCTCGCCGGAAAAGCCGGATCAGGTTCGATGGCCTGACGGAGGAGGCCGAAAGCCGCCTGCCCAGCGCCCATCCCGGGCCGGAACGCAGTTTTGAATTCAACAACCTCGACATTGATGTGCAGGCTGCCCTCGAAGAACTCCCACCCGATTTCCGGGCGGCTGTGGTCCTGTGCGATCTGGAAGGGCTCGCCTACAACGAGGTGGCTGAAGCCCTCGGGGTGAAGCTGGGAACAGTGCGCTCACGGATCCACCGGGGGCGCACCATGCTGCGGGAAAAGCTTGCTCACCGTGACCCGGCCCTGACCGCCGCCAAAAGCCCCCGAATGAAGCTGCCCCGGATTGCGGGTGCCCATTAGCGGCCATGCGACATCCGAAGCGGCATCTAGCTGATTTCGTAGACGGGGAGTTGCCCTTGGACCGCCGCAGGGCGGTGGAAAGCCACCTCGCCCGCTGCGCCTCCTGCCGGGACACCGTGCGGGAGCATCGGGGTGTCCGAAATCGGCTGCAAAGCTCAGAGATCCCACGGCCCGACGCCGATCTGTTCGATCGCATCATGGCGACCGCCCAGCGCCACCCAGAGACGCGTCCCGGGGTGGCGCCCGACGTCGTCGGGGAGGAAAGGCACGGACCCGGCCGGCGGATGGCAGGCTTTGCCTCACGCCACCGCACACCGATGGCGGTGAGCGGAGGGCTGGCCGTCGTCGCGCTCGCAACGCTTACCGGTGCCTATGCCCTTGGCATCGAATCGGAGCATGAGGTCCTCGCCGGCAGCGGTCGAAGCGGGGCGCTGATGGCTGGCTGGCAGTCGGTTGCCTCCGATACCCCAACCCTGCTGGATGCCAGCCAGCTCGAAGAGCTCAGGGGCGGTGGCTGGTACTGCCCCGACCTCGAAATGATGGGGTTCAGCGTGGCGGGTGCGGAAGCCATCACTGTGGCGAACCGTCCGGCACTCATGATGGTGCTTAACGACGGAACTGACTCAGTCACTATCTACGAACAGCGCAAACTCGGCGACGGTCGGGCACCTGTCGCGTCACCGCCCATCAACGCCCTGACGGGGAACTCCGTCGTCGACGACGGCTTCGAACGCATCGGCGGGATGCAACGCCAAATCTGGGTCCACCCGGGGCACTCCTGGCAGGTGGTGCTCGACTCCCAGTCGGTGACCTACACCGTTGTCTCGAGTCTTCCCGCAGCAGAAATGCCGCAGGCTGTTAGCCAACTGGTACTGGCCGAGCACTCCCGGCTGGCGCCAACCGAGCCGACTCCGCATGACCCCCTGAGCAGGATTCTTCGAGGGCTCAACAAGCTGGCACAGCCAGCCTCGGGACAGTGAGCCAAATAGCTCCTGCCGCCGCCGAAAGGTAGTCTTCTTCAGTGTTTGGAATCAACGGGCTCGAGTTTTTGCTGCTGGCTGTCATCGCCGTCATGGTTCTCGGACCTGAACGGCTGCCGGAGTATGCCGCCCAGCTGGGCAGGCTGGTGAAGGATCTCCGCCGGATGGCATCGGGCGCGCGGGAGCAGCTCCGCGAGGAAGTCGGCCCGGAGCTCGACGACGTCGACTGGCGCAAGCTCGACCCCCGCCAGTACGATCCGCGTCGGATCATCAAGGAAGCCCTGATCGACGACGTCCAGGACGCTTTCAAGCCTGTTAGCGGGGGAGCACCGAACCCGGCGGCCCCGGCTTCCGTCACGCCGCCAGCCCGGTCACGGCCGCTGCCGTCAGTCGCGACGTCACCGCGGCTCAGCGCCGGCCAGTTGGCGCCGTTCGATGTGGAAGCCACCTAGCACCAGGCTGTTGCGCCCGGACGGAACCGGTCAGGCGAAGCCTGCCTGGCTAGGTGGGAGTGACCTTCAGCCGACGGCCGCCGAGGTCACGCGGACGGCGGGCGAGGGTGTCCGCTATCTGGCGAAGTTCCTGCGCTGCGGCGGATTCGCTGGTCCCATTGACGATAGGTTCCCCACTATCCCCACCCTCGCGAAGGGCAATCTCGAGTGGGACACTGCCGAGGAGCGGGACCGGGTAGCCCAGGGCCTCAGTGAGGCGGCCGGTCAGGGCGAGCCCGCCACCCTTGCCGAACAGTTCCATCCGTTCCCCACCGGGAAGCTCAAGCCAGGACATGTTCTCGATCACCCCTGAAACCTTCTGGCCCGTCTGGTTGGCCAGGGTCCCGGCGCGTTCAGCAACGTCCGCGGCCGCCGTCTGCGGCGTGGTGACCACCAACAGCTCCGACGAGGGCAGCAGTTGGGCCACAGAGATGGCGATGTCCCCGGTGCCAGGAGGAAGATCGAGGAACAATACGTCCAGATCGCCGAAGTGCACGTCGCTGAGAAACTGCTCAAGTGCCCGGTGGAGCATGGGCCCGCGCCAGGCGACCGGCTGATTGCCGGCGATGAACATGCCAATTGAAATGACTTTGACGTCGTAGGCGACCGGCGGGAGGATCATCTCATCGACCCGGGTTGGCGGCTGGGTGATCCCCAGCAGGGAAGGTACCGAGAAGCCGTAGACGTCAGCGTCGACAATCCCCACTCTCAGGCCCTGGGCGGCCATTGCCACCGCAAGATTCACTGTGACGCTCGATTTGCCGACCCCGCCCTTGCCGCTCGCCACCGCGTACACCCGGGTCAGTGAGCCCTCGTCGTTGAACGGGATGCCCTTCCGGCCACCGGGGCCCCTGAGCTGTTCCTTGAGCCGGTCGCGTTGCTGTTGGGTCATCACTGAGAGCCGCACGTCCACCGAGGTGACTCCGTGGAGGCCCCCTACCGCGGTTTCGACGTCGCGGGTGATGGTCCCGCGCAGCGGGCAGCCAGCAATGGTGAGCAGCACCTCAACGGTGACGGCGCCGTCGACGATATCGGTGCCCGCAACCATACCCAGCTCGGTGATTGGTTTGCGAAGTTCAGGGTCAATCACGGTGGCGAGGGCTGCATCCACCTGCTCCCGCAATGTCACAACCGGTCAGACCGGTTGGGCTGCAGCTTTGGCAGCGACGCCGTCTGGTCGCCGCCCTTCCGGCGCGACTTTTTATGGAGGGCCGTGTCTTTGTCTTCGGCGGTCTCAAGGATTTCCTCAAGGACTGAGCGCAGTTCGGACCGGACATAATCGCGCGTCGCGACCTCGCGGATCGCGATCCGCAGTTCAGCGATTTCCCGGGTCAGATATTCGGTGTCGGAAAGGTTCCGTTCAGCACGCTGCCGATCCTGCCGCAGCGACACCCGGTCGCGGTCGTCCTGCCGGTTCTGTGCCAGAAGCAGCAGGGGTGCTGCATAGGATGCTTGGAGGGAGAGCATCAGGGTCAGCAGGGTGAAACCGATGGCGGCGCTGTCGAAACGCAGTCCGCCTGGGGCCCAGGAGTTCCAGGCCAGCCAGAGGGCAACAAAGACTGTCATGTAGAACAGGAACTGGGGTGTCCCCATGAACCGGGCGAAGTTTTCGGTGGCGCTGCCGAACCGGTCCGGGTTCGGCCGCAGCCGGGGCAGCCAGCGTTTACGGCTCTCGCGCGGGGTATCGAGCCCTGTCGCAGTGGTTTTGATCCGCTCAGCCATTGGTTGCTCCCTTCGTCAATCCCGGGTAGTCGTTGGCAGCGCGCCAATCATCGGGCAGCAGGTGGTCGAGGACGTCGTCGACTGTCACCGCTCCGACCAACCGACCTTCAGCGTTGACGACGGGAATGGAGTTCAGATTGTAGGTCGCAAGGATGCGGGCCACCTCGCTGATGTTGGCCTGGTCCCCGACGGGCTCCAGATCGGTGTCAACGATGTTCCCCAGCTGCTCCGGCGGAGGGAATCGCAGCAGCTGCTGGATGTGGACGACGCCGAGATACCGTCCGGTGGGTGTCTCAAGCGGTGGTCGGCACACGAAAATCGATGAGGCCAACGCTGGAGTCAGTTCCTCACGCCGGACGTGCGCGAGGGCTTCGGCCACTGTCGCCTCGGGTGGGAGGATGACCGGCACGGTGGTCATCATGGAGCCGGCAGTGTCCTCCTCGTATTGGAGCAGGCGTCGCACATCCTCTGCGTCTTCGGGTTCCATCAACGCGAGGAGGTCCTCCTTCTGCGCTTCGGGCAGTTCGTTGAGGAGGTCCGCGGCGTCGTCGGGGTCCATTTCCTCCAGCACATCGGCGGCACGTTCACGGTGGAGCGAAGAGATGATCTGCACCTGGTCATCGTCCGGGAGTTCCTGCAGGATGTCAGCGAGCCGGTCATCCTGCAGGGCGCCCGCAATCTCGGTGCGTCGTTTGTCGCTCATTTCGTGCAGCGCGTCCGCGAAGTCGGCCGGCTTGAGGTCCTCGTGTTGCGCAACGAACTGGGAAGCGCCCTGCGGTTCGGCAGCGTCCCCGTGGTAGGCGTCCAGCCAGTCGACAATGAGGCGTTCGCCCCGGCGGAGTCCACGCAGCGCCGACGACGACGAGCCGCGCCTGATGAATACCTGTGATACGTGCCAGTCGCCGGCGCGGTCCACCTCGATGGCGATATCCTCGATTACTGCCTCGCCGCTCCCGTCGCGCAGGGTCACCCGGCGGTCAAAAAGCTCACCCACCACCAGCATTTCGGCGCCGCGCTGTTCGAAGCGGCGGAGGTTGACCAGTCCGGTGCAGATGATCTGGGTCGAATCAATCGACGTGACCCGGGTCATCGGGACAAAGACCCGCCGTTTGCCGGGTACCTCCACCACCAGGCCAACGGCCTGGGGCGCGGTGTTCGGGCCGAGGTCAAGAACCACCGCATCACGAAGTCGGCCCAGACGGTCACCCAGTGGGTCAAACACGTCGAGGCCAAGCAGGCGCGCCACGAAGACGCGGGTGGGATTAGTGCTCACCTGCCTAGGCTACTTTGGAACGGCCGCTTCCGCCCTATTCGATCGGCGGCAACGTAGCGCTAGTTCACTGCGAGCGATACGGGCCCACAGGTCAGCCGTTCTGGGTGAGAATGGAACCATGTCAAATGTGCTTGGTCGAACGGCGTCACGGGATGAAGGCCGCATCCTGCCCAAAGGCGAAACGGTCGGACGGTACAGTGCCTACCTGGACGCGCAGAAGGCAGTGGATTACCTAGCCGACAGCAAGTTCCCCGTGCAGAAAGTCTCGATCATTGGCAGCGATCTGAAGACTGTTGAACGAGTGACGGGCCGGCTCAGCTACCCGCGGGTGGCATTGGCCAGCGCTGCAACGGGTGCATGGTTCGGATTTTTCGTGGGCCTGATCCTGACGCTGTTCGGCGACGGCGGTGCGTACCTGCCGATCTTCACCGCGATGGCGCTTGGCGCCGTGTTCTGGATGCTGTTTGGCGTCATCACCTACGCCTTCCAGCGTGGCAAGCGGGACTTCACCTCCACGAGTCAGGTCATCGCCACCAGCTACGATGTCATCGTCGAACCGGAATCGGCCGGTGAAGCCCGACGGATGCTGCAACAGTTGCCAATGAACGGTCAGGCCCAGCACCCCGGCGGGTCCGCGCAGGGGTGGCAACCACCGGCAGCGCCTCCCGGTAGCGGCCCACAGGCGCCGGGCCAGCCCGGGCAGCCGCAGGCCTGGAAAGACCCGCTCGCCCAGCCCATCCAGAATCCACAGCAGCCCGGCACCCCCGAGTCCGGGACCGCCAGCCAGGGAAACGCGCCGGACCAGGGTGCACACACCGCAGCGGATGGGTCACAGGGTGCAGGCCCCTCCGGTCCCCGGCGTGGCCAGTTCGCTGACCTCCCCGACGGGCGGCCGCAGTACGGTGTCCGGGTTGACCCTCAGGAGAACAGTGCGGCCGCGACAGAGAGCCCGGCGAAGGGTCCCGAGGAATCGGGTCAGCCCGCCGACGA
>NZ_ALPM01000023.1:0-8350 GCF_000294595.1 Arthrobacter sp. TB 23
CGCTCGGGGCCTGGGCTACTCGCCGGTAGGGCTGTAGATCCCCGCCATCCACGCTTCGACGTCGTCGGCCTCGCGGGGCAGCGCCGCGCTCAGATTCACGGGGCCATCGGCGGTCATCAGGATGTCGTCCTCGATCCGCACACCGATCCCGCGGAACTCCTCGGGGACCGCCAGGTCCTCGTCCTTGAAGTACAGGCCTGGCTCGATGGTGAAGACCATACCTTCGGTCAGGATGCCGTCCAGGTAGAGCTCGCGCTTGGCCTGGGCGCAGTCGTGAACGTCCATGCCCAGGTGGTGGCTCGTACCATGCGGCATCCACCGGCGGTGGTGCTGGCCGTCCTGCGACAGGGCTTCCTCGAGGGACACGGGGAGGAGGCCCCAGGCGTCGAGCCGTTCCGCGAGAACGGTGATTGCCGCCTGGTGGACATCGCGGAACTTGCGGCCGGGTTGGGCTGCCGCGAATCCGGCGTCGGCGGCGTCGAGGACTGCCTGGTAGATCTTCCGCTGGATGCCGGTATACCTGCCGTTGACCGGGAGGGTGCGGGTGATGTCTGCGGTATAGAGGGTGTCAGCCTCGACGCCCGCGTCGAGGAGCAGGAGTTCCCCTGCGTGCACCGGCCCGTTGTTACGGATCCAGTGGAGCACCGTGGCATTGTTGCCACACGCGGCAATGGTGTCGTAGCCCAGGTCGTTGCCTTCTTCACGGGCGCGGGCGAAAAATGCTCCTTCGACGACACGCTCACCGCGATGGTGGGTGATGGCGCGGGGGAGTTCCTTGACCACCTCGTGGAAGCCGTTGACTGTCGCCGCGACGGCGACCTTCATCTGGTCCACCTCCCAGGCGTCCTTGATCAGGCGCAGTTCGGAGAGGGCTTCGGCGAGCTTGCCGTCGAGCTCATCGGATTTTTCCAGGTCGACGCCGGTGTTGATCCGGGAGGTGTCGACCAGGGCGTCCGCGTTGAGATCGACTTCGCGCAGCAACCGGATCCGCATGCCTCCCACCTCGGGGACGCCTGCGTCCTTGGTGACTGCGACTTCCAGTTCGGCGAGGTCTGCAGTCTCGATGGAGAGCAGGGTCCTGATCTGCGCGTGTGACAGGCGTGAGCCGATCCAGAACTCGCCGTAGCGGGCATTGGCATAGAACTCGGGGTTGTCGTGACCAGCAAGCTCCCTGAAGTACAGGGTGGAGTGGTGCTGGCCGCCGTCGTCGCCGTGGCCAGCCTCGGTGGGCTCCATGATGAGCACTGCGTCGGGTTCGTGATCGAGCCCAAGACCGGTGAGGTGCGCGAACCCGGAATGCGGCCGGAAGCGGTAGTCGGTGTCGTTGGAGCGCACCTTGAACGGTCCGGCGGGGATGACGAGCCGTTCGCCAGGGAATCGGTCTGAGATAGCACGACGGCGTTTCGCGACGTGCGGGGCTACCTCAGCCTCGGCGGGCAGCTCGGTGGGCTTGGGTTCCCACTGCTGGGCCATGAACGCCTTAAACGCCTCCGATTCGGGGCGCTGGGAACGGTTCTCGTTCCGGGCAACAAGAGGCTGCTCTTCGGTGGTGGAGAGCGCGCCGGCGGTCTGGGACAGGGTGTTGTTCTCTGCTGTACTCACCAGTCCATGATCTCACCGGTACCGGAGGCAACCAAACAGTTGTCAGGGAGAACACCACTGCGGGCGTAGATTAGGTGGGTGAGAATCGACCTACACACCCATTCAACCGTCTCGGACGGCACCGAAAGTCCTGCAGAGCTGATCAAGGCAGCGCTGGACGCGGAAATTGATGTGATTGCCCTGACCGATCACGACTCGACCGCGGGCTGGGCAGCAGCCGCAGCTGCGGCGCGTACCCATGGCGTGGCGCTGATCCCTGGCATGGAGGTGTCGTGCCGGACTGACACGGGTATCAGCGTTCATGTGCTCTCCTACCTGCACGATCCGCTACACCCCGGACTGAAGGCTGAAGTCCTTCGGTCCAGGGACGCCCGATTGACGCGGGCCGAGCGAATGGTGGAGCGCCTCGGAGCCGACTATCCCATTACCTGGTCCGATGTGCAGGAGCACATCGCGGACGGGGCAACTGTCGGACGCCCCCATATCGCCGATTCTCTGGTGGCGCTGGGTATCGTTTCCAACCGGAGCGAAGCCTTCACCGATATCCTCACTGCCGCGTCCCCTTACTGGGTGGGCCACTACGCACCGCACCCCGCGCAGGCGGTGGAACTGATTCGCGCGGCGGGCGGCGTTGCGGTCTTCGCCCATCCGGTGGCATCGGCCCGCGGCCGGATCGTGGGTGACGATGTGATGGGCCAGATGATCGATGCCGGATTGCAGGGCCTGGAGATCGAACATCGCGACAACCCGGAGCCGGGACGCCGTGACCTGCGACGGATTGCTGCGGAGCATGGCTTGCTGGCCACTGGATCCAGCGACTACCACGGGGAAGGAAAACCGAACCGCCTGGGGGAGAACCTCACTGCCCCCGACGTGCTGGAGCAAATTGAGGCGTTGGCCACCGGGTCGGTAGTGGTTCGCTGAACACCTGCCTGCGCGAAGCGGGAACCGGTCAGCAGTAGGCGCCGAGCCTGGCCTTCATCACGTCGATCGCCTGGGGGTTTTGGTCAACGCAGACGAACCGGCGGCCCAGTTTCGCTGCCACCGCGCCGATGGTTCCGGATCCTGCGAAGAAGTCGAGTACCCAGTCACCCTCGCGGCTGCTGGCCGTGACCGCCCGGCGAAGGAGCCCCTCGGGTTTCTGGGTGGGGTAGCCGGTCTTTTCCCGACCGGTGGGGGAGACGATGGTATGCCACCAGACATCGGTGGGCAGTTTGCCCAGGGCAGCCTTCTCGGGAGTGACCAGCCCGGGCGCCATATAGGGCTCGCGGTCCACCCCTGCGCTGTCGAAATAGTAGTTCGAAGGGTTCTTCACGTAGACCAGAATGTTGTCGTGTTTGGCTGGCCATCGGCTCTTCGCGCGGGCGCCATAGTCGTAGGCCCAGATGATTTCGTTCAGGAAGCTGTCCCTGCCGAAAAGGGCGTCAAGCATCACCTTGACGTAGTGCACTTCCCGGTAGTCCAGATGCACGTACAGGGTGCCGTCGTCGGTGAGGAGCCGCCACGCTTCAGCGAGGCGTGGGGCCAGGAACTCCCAGTAATCCTCGAAGGCGTCGTCGTAGCTCGCCAGCATCCCCTTGACCGTCGAATAGCTGTGCCCCTTGAAACCGACCCGGTCCCCGGTCCCATCAATGGTGCGGACCATCGACGTTTGTTGACGCCGTTGGGCCCGCCCCGTGTTGAAGGGCGGGTCAACGTAGATCATGGTGAAGGAATTGTCAGGCAGCGTCGGGAGGTAGTCGGCGTTGTCGGCGTGCACCACCAGGTTGCTGCCGTCCGAACGCCACAACGGCGCCGTCGCGGGGACGGACATGTTGTGCCTAGCCCTCGGCTCCGGCTGCAGGCTTGTTCACTACCTCACCGTTGCGGCTCCGGGTGCGGGAGCGGCTGCGGCGGGGACGGTCGGTGGCCGGTGCGTTGTCGGCACCCGATGCTGGCGCGCTGGCTGCCGTCTGGCGGGACGGTGCAGATTCTTCGGCTGATCCGCCCGAACGACGGCGGCGGTTGCCGGAGCTTTCGCCGGATTTCTGGGAGTCGCGCTGATCGGACGACCGTGAGCGGTCGCCGCCGCGTGAACGGTCACCGCCGCCGGAGCGCTCCGAGCCGCGTCCCCGGCCGGAGCCGTGTGACTCGGGGGCTGCACGATGCTTCTTGCCCGTCTCGCCGAGATCCTCAAGTGTTTCGGCGTTGATGCCTGCGAGGGTCCGCTTGTCCCGGGGTAGCCGTCCCTTGGTGCCCTCGGGGATGTCAAGTTCCTCGTAGAGGTGTGGGGATGAGGAATAGGTCTCCACGGGCTCGGCAGCGTTAAGGCCGAGAGCCTTGTTGATCAGGCCCCAGCGTGGCATGTCGTCCCAGTCCACGAAGGTGACGGCTGTGCCCTTCTTGCCGGCCCGGCCGGTGCGGCCGACCCGGTGCAGATAGGCTTTCTCGTCCTCGGGGCACTGGTAATTGATCACGTGGGTGATGTCTTCCACGTCGATGCCCCGGGCTGCCACCTCGGTGGCCACGAGGACGTCAATCTTGTCTCCGCGGAAGGCCCGAAGCGCCTGCTCCCGGGCGCCCTGGCCCAGGTCTCCGTGGATCGCCCCGGCCGCGAAGCCGCGGTCAATCAGTTCCTCTGACAACTTGGCGGCGGTGCGTTTGGTCTTGGTGAAAATGATGGTGCGCCCACGGCCGCGGGACTGCAGGATCCGGGCCACCACCTCGGCCTTGTCGAGGTTATGTGCCCGGTAGATGACCTGGCGGATATCCTTCTTGGTGATTCCCTCGTCCTCGGGATCAGCCGCGCGGATGTGGGTCGGCTGGGTCATGTACCGGCGTGCCATAGCTACCACCGGGCCGGGCATGGTCGCTGAGAACAGCATGGTCTGCCGTACAGCCGGGGTGCCGGCGATCAACGTTTCGACGTCGGGCAGGAACCCAAGGTCAAGCATTTCGTCAGCCTCGTCCAACACCACCAGTTTCACATTGGCGAGGGAGAGCAGCTTCTGGCGGTACAGGTCGATCAGACGGCCGGGGGTGCCGACCACGATCTCGGTGCCCTTCTTGAGCGCTTCGATCTGTGGCTCATAGGCGCGGCCACCGTAAATGGTGACGATCCGGGCGTGACGCTTCTTGGCGGCGGTGGTGAGGTCACCAGCAACCTGGACGGCGAGTTCGCGGGTAGGAACCACGATGAGCGCCTGGGGGGCGCCCGGCACAGGCAGTCGGTCGTAGCCGTCGTCCTTGGGGGCGACGACGCGCTGCAGGGCGGGAATACCGAAGCCGAGTGTCTTACCGGTGCCGGTCTTGGCCTGGCCGATGATGTCATGTCCGCCCAGGGCGATTGACAGGGTCATCGCCTGGATGGGGAACGGGTGGATAATCCCGGCATCAGCCAAGGACTCCACAATGTCTGCACGGACGTTGAAGTCCGCGAACGTTTCTTCGGCCTCTTTATGGGGCTCCTCGGTGGTTACCAGTGTCTCCTCGACGAAGATCTCGTCGTCGCTGTTGTCGGCATGGAGATGATGGGTGTCGGTCACCTGGGTGTTTTCAGTGTTCAATTAAATACCGTTCATTTAGGCCGTACGGCTGCTGGATCTCGACGGGTGGCTGACGTGTGGTCAGCCCGGAGGAACAGGCGCATGGCGTCCAGTGGAAGCCGATCGCGGGCTTACGACTGCAGGCCGGGGATTCGGACGAATCCTGTCGGCTAAGAAGAACTCAAGATCGCGTAGGTACTTGCGGGTCAGGGGTAACTTATCAGGGAATGATGAGTACGACCGGGCATCCATTACT
The DNA here is from genome assembly GCF_000294595.1 of Arthrobacter sp. TB 23. Classification (NCBI taxonomy): domain Bacteria; kingdom Bacillati; phylum Actinomycetota; class Actinomycetes; order Micrococcales; family Micrococcaceae; genus Arthrobacter; species Arthrobacter sp. TB 23. The sequence goes on from NZ_ALPM01000023.1 coordinate 5,383, forward strand.
ACGCAGTAAACTCTACCCTGCCCCGGCCGGCGTGCCCGACACGCCGGGACCGGCCGGGCCATTGATCAGTTCGAAGCGGGTAACACGGGCATCGATGTCAGCACGTACCAGGCGCACCCGGACAGCCTCGCCGGCAACCAGGTCCCCCTCACACCTCGCCTCGAAGGCCGGGTTGGCCAGCTGGATGGTTCCGACGGGCAGATAGCCGTTCTGCGAGTTGCCGTTCGGCGGTTTAGCCCCGGAGATGACGACGGCGTCGAATTCCTGCCCCACCAGATTACTCAGCAACGCTGCCTCGACGGCGTCCAGTGCGCCGCGTTCGAGCCGGGAGGAGAGTTGGTTGGACGAGTTCATTAGCGAGTTGAGTTCCGGAAGTGCGTCGCGCGCCCACGCCGGGACCTCGGTGTCGCCGCACAGGGCGGCGCAGATCACCAGAACGAAACGGTCAACCAGCCGCCGCAGCGGCGCTGTGGTGTGAGCATAGGGAGCGGCAATGGCAGCCTGGCTCATGGCGGCGGGGAGTTCGCCGTCGAACGCTGTATAACCGGCGCCCCTGAACAGGGACGCCGCCGCATGCATCAGTGAGAGCTGGCGGGGATCGGTGGTGTCAAGGCTGCGCAGGAATTCCCCGTACGCCATACCCTCCGGCCAGGGTGTGCCGAGCACCCGCGCCTGCTGGCGGAAGCGTGCCACGGACTCCCGGTCCGGCGGGGGCATGGTGCGCAGCACACCGATTTTTCCGTCGATCATCAACTGAGCGGCGGCCATCCCCGTCATCAGGGATATTTGTGCGTTCCAGTCCTCCGCCGGGAGCGGTGGCGACGTCAGAATGAAGTACCTGTCGCCGTCGTTGGCTATCTCCTGCTCGGGAAGGTTGAGGCTGGCGCCTCCACGGAGGCGTTCCAGCTCGATCCGTAGGAGCCCCACTTCCCGGAGGAGGAGCAGATTCTCGGGGGCGCCGCCTGAGTCGATGTCGCGCTGCACCTGTTCGTAGGTGAGCTGGGCCCGGCTGCGGATGAGGGCGCGTCGCAGGTCGGTGTCCTCGACCTCGCCCGCCTCGTTTAACTCGAACTGCCACACGTAGGCCGGGCGAACCAGCCCAGGCAGAAGACTGGCGGCGTCCTCGGAAATGATCTCGGGGTGGAGCGAGATCCTGCCGTCCGGGGCGTAAACCGTCTGGCCCCGGCGTCGGGCCTCCAGATCAATCGCACCACCCGGCGCCACGAATGCCGGCACGTCGGCGATCGCATACCAGACCCGGTACCCGGCCCCGCGGCGTTCCAGATGGACTGCCTGATCCAGGTCAATGGATCCGGGTGGATCAATAGTGATGAAGCCCAGGTCGGTCAGATCGGTATCCGGGCGGGAATGGTTCCTGACCGCGTGCTCAGCTTCGGCGAGCACCTCCGGCGGGAAGTCGGACTCGAGGCCCAACTCCTCCCGGAGGAGCTGCAGGGAACGGGTCAGCTGCAGCTGGGAATTCCGATTCGACAAATCAAGATGCGAGTACGGCACAATCTCAACCGTAATACACCGACCGACCGCCCACCGGATCGCGCGCAGCGCGCGTCACCGGGTTTCAGGCGTTCGGGCACCGGTACCCTTAACCCCATGAGTTCACTGCCGTCCTCCCCTCCCCAGCAGGCCTCCGACGAGCACACCGCCGGAACGCACCCCCGGCTCCCTGCGGACCCCCGCTACGCACGGTTCATCGTTGACCTGTTCGGGGTGATGGCTTACGGCGAACTCTCAGGATTTGAGCGGCTGTCCTCAGACGCGCGTTTCTCTCCCACCCTCCATGACCGGGCCACCCTTGGCCGGTTGGCTGTCAAAGAGTTTGAGCACTTCGAAATGGTCAGCAACCACCTGGCTGTGTTGGGGGTGGACGTCGAGACCGCGATGTCCCCCTTCCAACCGTCAATCGATTCTTTTCACGAGCGAACCCGGCCAGCCGACTGGTACGAATCGCTGATGAAGGCGTACGTGATCGACGCGATCTCCGACGACTTCTATACGGCGCTCGCCGGACGGCTGGATGCATCGACCCGAGAGCTGATCGGACGGATCCAGTCTGCCGATGAGCAGGGGCCGCTGCTGCAGGAACGGCTGCAGGAGGCACTTGCCGACGACCCGCGGTTGGCTTCCCGGCTGGCGCTGTGGGGCAGACGACTGGTCGGGGAGGCTCTCACCCAGGCACAGCGCATCGGAATTGAGCGAGCATTCCTCGGCGCGCTGCTGTTCGCAGGAGCCGAGGAAGACCAGGAGAAGGAGACGCTGCTGTTGTTTTCCCAGCTCACCCGCAACCACTCCCGCCGCATGAGCCTGCTCGGCCTCACCGCTTAGTTAGCTTCAATCAGCCTGCGGCGGTTTTGTTTCCCCCGTCGGCGCCCTGCTGAGCGTGCGCCTGCCCATTTGCCTCAGGCCTGCGCCACGGCGCATTGCGCCGGTCGACATGCCGCTGACATTCTTCGGCGTCAGGCAGGCGAAGGCGAACGAATTTAGGTCCCGCAGAAAGTCCGGTACGCGCCGAAATCGTCGGGTGCGGCAGCAGCATAACGTTCCAGCCCGGGCCGCTCGTCGTAGGGCGAGGTTACGGCTTCCAGCAGTCGTTCAAACGGCACCAGATCCCCACCCGTCGCAGCTGCCAGGGCTTCCTCCACCAGATGATTGCGCGGGATGTAGACGGGGTTGAACCGGCCCATTGCGACGGCGTCTGGCCCAAGGGCACGCCAGCGGTGGAGCCAGGCGTCGACCCCTTCAGTATCGGCAAAGTGGGTCCGCGTCAGATCGGCGTCGCCCCGGGCGGCAGCGCCGAGGCTCCTGAAGAAGGAGGTGTAATCGACCCGATCAGCCTGAAGCAGTGCGAGTAGCTCATCGATCAGGGGCAGGAGCACCGAATCATCAGGGTTGCCGGCCAGGCCGAGTTTGGCTTTCATCCCGGTCGCCCACGCGTCGCCATACTGGCGAC